>DAOWDM010000121.1 GCA_030639035.1 Alphaproteobacteria bacterium | reverse complement strand
TCGCCGTTATCCATAAGGTTGACCATTTGGCAAAGCTTAACATCAAGCTCACCTTTATCATCTGTAACTGCTTTTACAGCAGCCTGCATACGTTTGACATAACCGCCGTGATCTGCACCCCAGATGTTTATCATCTCGGTATAACCTCGACGGTATTTATCAAGATGATAAGCTATATCAGAAGCAAAATATGTAAAGCTTCCACCATCTTTTTTCAAAGTACGGTCTACATCATCTCCAAAATCAGTTGAACGGAAAAGAAGCTGTTTTCTTGGTACCCAATTATCAGGTTTTTTACCTTTTGGAGGTTCAAGAACTCCCTTGTAAACTAAATCACTTTTTTCAAGGCTTTCTAAAACTTCGTCAACTTTGCCAGCTTCAATCATAGTCCTTTCAGAAAAGAACACGTCAAATTTGATTCCAAGCAAAGCTAGGTCTTCCCTGATTATATCAAGCATAGCGTCAACTGCACGTTGGCGGAAATATTCAAGCCAGTCTTTTTCTGGCAAGCCTTTCCACTTAACGCCGTCTTTTGTAGCTATTTCTTTGGCTACAGGAAGCAGATATTCACCTGGGTATAAGCCTTCTGGGATTTGACCTACTTCCTCTCCCAAAGCTTCCAAATACCTTATGTAAACAGAACGTCCAAGCACGTCAACCTGAGCACCTGCATCGTTTACATAAAACTCACGAGTTACGTCATAGCCAACTTTTGCAAGCAGTCGGACAAGAACATCTCCGAATACAGCACCTCTTCCATGACCTACGTGCATAGGACCTGTAGGATTGCAGGAAATAAATTCAACATTGATTTTCTTGCCGTTACCAATTTTTGAATTGCCATAAGTGTTGCCAGAAACAAGAACATCTCTTAAACGAGAATACCAAAAATCATCTGCAAGCCGTATATTTATAAAACCAGGTCCTGCTATTTCCACTTTGGAAACAATTGGGTTTGAACGCATTTTTATAGCAAGAAGCTCTGCAAGGTCTCGAGGTTTCATACCTGCCTGTTTGCACAGAATCATTGCTACATTAGTAGCAACATCACCATGAGAAACATCTCGAGGAGGTTCTACAGAAATGCTTTTCGTAACCATGCCAGAAGGTATAGAGCCCTCTGTTTCCAGTTCTTTAACTATTCTATTAATATCGTCTTTTAATGTATTGAAAAAATTCATATTTTTACTCTCGGGTCAAAAAGTCTTGCATGTTCATCTAAAGCAAATTTATCAGTCATGCCAGCAATATAATCACAAACTACACGGGCGGATTTTTGAGTATTAGGCTCATTTCCTGCCCTCTGTCGCCAGTCATCAGGAAGAAGCTTAATGTCAGAAACAAGAAGCTCAAAAAGGTCTTTCAATATGCGTTCTGCTTTACTGGTCATGCGGTTTACTTTGTAATGCCTATACATATTAGGGAAAAGAAAATTCTTAAATGCTTTGTCGTTTTTGCTCATTTCATCAGAGAAACCAACTAGCGGTTTTTTACATTTTCGTACATCTTCAACAGAGGACGGCTTTTCATTATTAAGTCTTAGTCTGGTTTCATCTACAACATCATCTATCATTACAGCAATAAGACGGCGAATAATCTCATGAATCAATCTGGAACGTTCCAAATTCGGATAAAGAGAATTAACTTCACTAACCATATCACCAACTAAAGGCACTTCCATAATATCTTTTATATCAAACAGCCAAGCGTGCAAACCATCATCAAAATCATGGCTATTATATGCTACATCATCAGATATAGAAGCGATTTGAGCCTCAAGACTTGGATAGCTGTCAAGTTCCAAATCATTTACTTCGGAATACTTTTTAATAGCCATCGGCAATGGTTTTGAAACGGACGAATCTATCAAAGGACCGTTATGTTTGACCAAGCCTTCAAGGGTTTCCCATGTAAGGTTCAGCCCGTCAAACTCTGCATAACGCTGTTCAAGAGCAGTTACAATACGCAAAGATTGAGCATTATGATCAAACCCTCTGTATTCTTTCATGCATTTTTTCAAAGCACGTTCTCCTGCATGACCAAACGGAGTGTGTCCAAGGTCATGAGCAAGAGCAAGAGACTCTGCTAAATCTTCATTAAGCCCTAATCTGCGACTTATAGTTCTGGCTACCTGTGCGACTTCAAGGCTGTGAGATAATCTTGTTCGATAGTTCTCGCCTTCATGATATACAAACACCTGTGTTTTGTATTTCAACCGCCTGAAAGCAGAAGAGTGAATTATGCGGTCTCTATCTCGTTGAAAACACGTGCGTTCACGAGTTTCCTTTTCAGGATATAAACGTCCTTTGCTTTCTTCTGGATTGCAGGCATAACTTTTCATAAAAATAATCCGATATTAAAAAACAGACAGTACACTAAAAACTAAACAGCTTTAAGCATTAAAAAACCATTTTGACCCAAAAAGTTACCTTTCTGTAAATGCTATCTAATTCGATGACAGAAAAAGATATCATCCTGAATCACTCACACTGTTATTCTGAATCACCCACACTGTCATCCTGAATTTAATTCAGGATCCACCTTTTTCTTCATTGCCAAAACAGAAGATGGATTCTGAATTAAATTCAGAATGACGATTGAGTTGGAAGCATATAAATATAATCATTATTAAGCTATTTAGTTATAGATGTTACTACAAAAAGGTTAAATGCTGGAATAGATGCAGGAGCTAAAACCTCACACTTTGTTCAAGTAGGTGAATTTTTTCATGTCTCTGGTAACTTTGGGGAGATATTTTCTTGTTTCTTCATAAGGGAGGTTTATCACTAAGTGCTTGTAAACCTGAGCAGGTGTCATTGAGTTGATTTTTGATGCTGCACCTTTGATATGAGTACGGCTTCCGAATGCTTTTGCAACGTTTCCTGCTCCTGTATTGTACGCTGCTATTGTGCAGTAAAGACGGCTTTGAGGATTTTTAATCTGGCGAAGATAACGGCTGTTTACAATATGAAGATAAGCAGAACCAAGCTCTATATTTTCATTTACACGAAACAAATAGCTAGGAGTTGGAGGTTTATCCTTTCCTTTTACAAATTTATAAGCATCTCTGCCGCCAGTTCTAGGCACAAGCTGCATTAATCCAAAAGCTGGGATATGCGACTGAGCCCTAGGATTGAACGAACTTTCATTCTTAATAATAGCCAGCACCAAAGAACGAGGGAGTTTATAACGGTCAGCAAATGTATTAACAGGCTTTTTGACTTTTTCTGCTGAAAGCTTTTCGTGATTTGGGACGAATGGAAGCGTAACACTTTGAACTGTAATTGTTTTATTCTGCTTTGTAGTGGTTCTTTTTATAGAGAATACAGGTTTTTTTGCTCTATCAATCAGATTAAACAATTCACGTTTTTCATGAGTCTTTGGAGCTTTGAGAATAACCGCTCCAGTTTGTGCGGATTTTATGTTTTTCTTAATACGGTCAGCTAAAATATCACGACTGTCGAGTTCTTTTGAAGAAGCTTCCAGCATCTTGTCCATAATTTCAAGAAGCTCTTTATTTGAACGCTGTTTATTGACCGTTTCTATAGAAACGTTGCCTTTTTCATAGTCAATGACTACACGAGCATCAAGATTCTTTTCGTAACCAACCCAGACTTTACTTTCAGGAAGCTTGGTTTGCCCACCCCAAACAGGTTCTATCAATTCATCAATTTCGCTGAAAGCTTTTGCAACCGCCTTGTCGATTTCAGCAAATTTAGCTTCTGTATTTTGGTCAAAAGCCTCAAAAGCTACCCCTATAGCATCATCAAAATCATCGATGGAAGAAGCATTGGCTCTGCCAATAAAAACACAGCTAAACAGCAAAACAATGATGATTACTAAATGCTTCATGCTATTTCCTGATACAATAACGTTACCAGTTTATTTCTTTTTTTGAAGCTTTTACGGCTTTCTTTTTCTTTTTTAATCTAGCTTCTTCCATGGCTTTTTCAATTTCTTCTGGGTCAACCGCTGCTGTTATTTCAACGCAGACTTCACGTTCTTCTTCGCTAACCTTTTTTATTTCAAGGTTATAAAGAGAACCTACCGCCAAAGTTGAAACAAGATGTTTTGTCGTAATCATATCTTCAACCAGACTTCTTGACTGAACAAAAACTTTGTAGCTTTCAACTGCTTTTTGTTTTGCAAGATTAAGTGCAGCCTCTTCCCCCATAATAGGGGATTCATTGTCGCCGTAAGTGTAGCAAGCCTTACCTGAAACAGGCACTTTCTCGCCAGCCATAGTTTCAACAGAACAAAGACACAAAACAAGACATAAAAACGATTTCATAAACATGTGCAGACCTTAAAAAGTTTAGAGTTTAGTTATCCAAATGAGATTGCCACGTCGGCTACGCTCCTCACAATGACGGGAGGGAACACAATAACTGAAAAAACCTTATTTTTTAGCTTTGATAAGCATTAAATCTTTAGACCAATGCCCTAGAACTTCACCTTTGATATCGTAAAGTTTTACCTTGTACATATAGGTAACTTCCTGCTCGTCTTTATCACCGTATTGACGAGAGGAGGAAAGTTCAAACTTGCCTACAAGGTCAAAATCGGTTGAACCTCGGCTCATCACACGAACCATTTTGCTGTGAACAAGGGCTTCTTCTGTATGGTCATAAAGGTCGTCAATTCTAAGGTTTTCATCGTCAGTAAAGTTTCTAACAGAACCTACAACTATGCGTGGTTTTTTTGTAGCTTCTGCAAAAAGGTCATCTTCAAGCATTTTATTAGTCAGCGTATCTGCAAGAGAACGGAAATCCTGAACTGTCAGATTTGCTGAAAAATGACGGCGTTCTGTAGCGTCTCCGATTGTAACATGAGGAGTTTCACCTCCACCGCAAGCACTTAAACCAAGAACAAAAACGCTCATAAAAATAAACTGATAAATTTTCATAATTTTTTCCTATTTAATCAATTTAAGAGAAATAATAGCTCTGTCTGCTTTTGGTGATTTAGCTATTACACTGATGTTTTTCTGCATTCCGCTTGTCAAAGAAAGAGGCTCCCAAACGGTTGCTCCATCAACTGGGAATTCTTCTTTGTCTTCCCACTTGACAATATATTTGAATCTAATGGTGTTTGTTTCTGAATTTATAAAACGGAAAGCAAGCTGTTTCAACCGTCCTCTGCTGCGTAATTTAATGTCAGCAATTTGAACTTCATCAAGTAAATCTTCTTCCTCGACAACAATTGTAACTTTAGGGTGTAATTGTTTGAAAAAATCGGTTTCTGTTCTGATAGCTGATACGTCTGATTTTCCTGCACAAGCGGAAAACAGCAAAACAGCAAAACACAAAACAAGTGGTGAAAACGTCTTCATAAATTTTATTCCTTTTTTAGAAACGTTAGCATTTCTTTCTGACTAAACAATTGCATATTATCATTTATGGCACGTCCATAAACAAAAGTAGGTGATTTTTTTAGAAGCTTAACAGATTTGCTACCTAAAAGCCTGTCTTTTTTATCATAAGAATTAACTGTAATTTGGTCTAGTTTTATCGGCACGTAAAATCTTGCTACAGAAATTTCCTTTGGAAGAGTCATAAATGCTTTTGTATTTGGCATTGTAGCATGGTCTATAACAGCATTTATAACTGTTCCTAATATATCTACAAACATAGATGCTGCTTTGCCTTTTTCATTTTTTACGATTTCTTTTTGCCGTTCTTTTTCTTTCTGAATTAAAAAACTGCCTACACTTCCTGATACAGCTTTTAAAATATGGGAAAAACGCTCATCATAATAATGACGCATAGTTATTGCTTCTACATCAGCAAGCAGTTCAAGCTGTGCCAGTTTTTTCCCGTCCCCAGTATAAATTTTCATAGAAAAAATTTCAGAAGCAACAGGCTCATAAAAAGGGAGTTTTATTGGAACTATGGTGTTGTCTATAGGGATTTCAATAATTATGACTTTTTTCTCTGGAGCAAGCCCTGCACCGACAGCAACATGAACCAGTTTTTTTCCTTTTGGCTTATAACCTTTGGCAGTGTCTTTCTTAGCTTTTGCAACGAGTTTATTTTTAGGGCTTAGTTTTTCAGCTTTTTTGTATGAGATTCTTGCACTGTCAAGTTCTGTGCGACTTTTGCCGTCTTCTTTAAGTCTGATATATTCTGCCGCTAAAAGTTCAGAAACCATTCCAGAAACATAGTCAGAAAATGGGCTGACATATGGGCTGGAAATTCGTGTAGCAATATCAAGATTAGGCTTAAAAGCATCGCTTAAAATCTCACCTGCAAGCGAGAAAAAAGAGCCTTCTTTTTCATCAGATTCTTTCTCGTTCAGTTTTTCCCTGCTTTCATCAATTCGTTTTTTAAACTTATCTCTTTCTACTGCCTGAAGGTCTCTGGCTCGTCTTGTTACGTTATAAGCTCCAAAGTCGCTATCAAGCAAATGAGATATAGCCTTGAGATTAAGCATCAAAACATGCTCATAGCCAGCTAGAGTATTATCATCACGTTCATTGACAAGCATTTCTGCCATTTTGAAAAACTGTCTGGAACATTTTGAATTTCCATAGTCAAGAGCGATTGCTCCACGTTCAAGCAAACCAAGCAACCCTATTTTTTCAGCAATCTCATCATCTGCATCAGAAGATAATAACGGCTTGTAATCAAGAACGGCATAACGATAAGCTGCTCCTTGAAAATTACCGTCTTGAAGCAGAGTTTTAGTCCCTTGGAATCCTGCTGAATAATTTGCATAACCACTGTAATATTTTGGGATTTTTTCCAATGGCTGGACTGAATTTATCAAGGCACGTCTTAGTACGCTTGTTTCTTTTTTAGCTTCCC
Source organism: Alphaproteobacteria bacterium (assembly GCA_030639035.1). Classification (GTDB taxonomy): domain Bacteria; phylum Pseudomonadota; class Alphaproteobacteria; order DAOWDM01; family DAOWDM01; genus DAOWDM01. The sequence goes on along the minus strand of DAOWDM010000121.1, from coordinate 8,273 downwards.
GTATAACCTTGTCCAACCTGTCAAAATCAACCTTTGGCAGTTCCGAGCGAAAAGACACCGCTGCAACGCATTTTCTGAAATCAGTTACAGGCTGCCCTATATCCTCAGGAAGCGACAAGAACTTTTTTTCAACACGAAGACTGTTAGCAGTGGAACAGCCAGCCAAAATAATAGGGGCTATAAAAACTGCTAACTGAAATCCTGTTTTAAACATTTAGAGCATTTCCATTTTATATAGAATCATAAAAAGAAGATGGATACTGAAACAAGTTCAGCATGACGATGTGGGGGGTGTCATCAAATTATGTAACATTTACAAGCACAATAGCCGTAGAGAATGCTAGTAATGACGACGAAGGGGAGTTTCCTAAAATACCCTTCATTTTAAAATTTTTCGGATAATGAAGTCTTTTTCTATAGCTTCATCGCCATTGATTTTCTCGGCTATAGTAACTTTAGGATTTATCCTAATGATGCGAATCATGCCAGCGGATATTTCAGCACGCCCAAGATTTTCTCCTGTATCAGCGTCTACAAGCTCTTCACCAAGCATAAACACTTCAAGAATATCCCCGATTTTAAGTCCGCCGTCATTGCCTCTGTTTATCCAAATGGTGCTATCAGAAACTTTAAGAACTTTCATTGGAAAAACTACATTTATAAGCTTGTCTGCCATATCAGCAGAAGCTTTTTGAACTGCTTTGACAAATATTTCCTGCTCGGGTTTTCCATCTGGAGTATCTGAAGGCTTTTCATCAGAAATGGCTGAACCGTTTGCCATAAATGCCGCTTTGATTTCGCCAGAAGTGGTGTCTAGCACTTGTATGCTCACACGAATTTTTGCAGAGTCCTCTATTCTGTATTTGTCAGAAATGTTTGGTATCGGGTGAGAAGTTCTTTCCATTGCAAACATCTGAACCGTTGGAACAATCCTAAACTCTGCATTTTCAAGCTGTCCAATATCAGCCGTATTTGCTTTAAACAAGTTTGAACCAGCCTTTTTCTGCTCGTCAAAAACCGCCTTAAAACTATTGTGCTGACGTGTGAGAACGGTAAACTTGCGAATTTCACGCAAAGACTTTTCCAGCTCTGCTGTAAGAACATCTAAATCAAGCAAAGCACTGTCTATTGTATCGACAACGCTGGGTTTGCTAACTGCAATGGTTGGCTTTGCCGTGGCTTCAAAAGAAAAAGTTACGGTTGCAATAATTACTAAAAGCAAAAAAATAGAATTTTTTTTCATAGCTCACCACTTTATTTATAAACCAAGCTAGAATGATACAAACTACAGTGATTATTGCAACTTAAAACTGATTATTAAGCTTCTCTGCTTATTCGTTTTCTATCATGCGGGCAAAGATGTTTTTTACGCAAACGCAAAGATTTTGGAGTTACTTCAACAAGCTCATCTTCATTAATGTAAGACATCATTTCTTCTAAAGACATTTTTCTCGGAGTTGTTAAAGTAACAGCTTCATCAGTACCAGAAGCACGAATGTTTGTAAGCTTTTTGCCTTTCATAACGTTTACAATCAAATCATTGGTTTTACTGTGTTCACCAATAATCATTCCTTCATAAACAGGAGAGTTATGCCCTACAAATATAACTCCTCTGTCTTGTAGGTTGAAAATTGCAAATGCTACAGCTTTTCCCTGACTTATTGAAATCAAAGCTCCATTACGACGCTGAGGAATATTGCCTTTATACGGAGCATATGAATGGAACAAACGGTTCATAACGCCTGTGCCTCGTGTACTAGTCATAAACTGGCTTTGATAACCAATTAATCCACGAGAAGGAGCAAGGAAAGTCAAGCGGACATTGCCAGCTCCAGATGGACGCATATCAGTCATTTCGGCTTTACGCTCGTTCATTCTTTCGACCACAACTCCAGAATACTGCTCGTCTACATCAATAATAACTTCTTCAAAAGGCTCTAGTTTTTTTTTGTTTTCGTCTGTACGCATTAGAACACGAGGACGAGAAACAGATAATTCAAAGCCTTCTCTACGCATGGTTTCAATCAGCACACCTAATTGCAATTCTCCACGTCCGCCAATTTCAAACGAATCCTTCCCAGCACTTTCTTTGAAAGTAATAGCTACATTAGTTTCTGCTTCAGCTAAAAGACGTTCACGTATTATGGTTGAGGTGACTTTTGCACCTTCTAAACCTGCAAAAGGAGAGTCATTAACAGAAATTGTTACAGCCATTGTAGGCGGGTCAATAGGAGTTGCTTCAACAGGTTCTGTAAGAGAAGGCTCTCCAATTGTATCGGCTACAGAAGCCTTGCTCATTCCTGCAATACAGATAATATCCCCTGCATAGACTTCATCTACTGGAATTCTAGCAATTCCCTGAAAAGTGAAAAGCTTTGTCAAACGACCAGTTTCCACTGTTTTACCGTCCAAATCAATGGCTTTTACTGGCATATTTACCTTTGCTTTTCCGCTGATTACACGACCTGTTAAACATCTTCCAAGATATGGGTCAGAACTTAACAGAGTTACAAGCATTGCAAACGGCTTGTTTTTATCTACATCAGGTGCAGATACATGCTTTAAAATAAGGTCAAGCAAAGGGTGTAAATTATCACGAGAATCGCTCAAATCATGTACGCACCAGCCACTACGCCCTGAAGCATATAGAACATGGAAATCAAGCTGTTCATCAGTCGCATCTAGCGATACAAACAAGTCAAACACTTCATCTACAACTTCATCAGGACGAGCATCTGAACGGTCAATCTTGTTGACAATCACAATTGGTTTCAGCCCCTGAGCCAAAGCCTTTCCAAGAACAAACTTAGTCTGAGGCATAGGACCTTCAGCAGCATCTACAAGTAAAATCACACCATCTGCCATGTTCAAAACACGTTCGACTTCTCCGCCGAAATCAGCATGTCCTGGGGTGTCAATAATGTTAATTCGTGTATCTTCCCATTGCACAGATGTGCATTTTGCTAGAATAGTAATGCCTCGTTCACGCTCTAAATCGCCTGTATCCATCATACATTCGTCTGTTTTCTGATTATCACGGAACATACCGCTTTGTTTCAGAATAGCGTCAATTAAAGTTGTCTTGCCATGGTCAACATGTGCGATGATGGCGATGTTTCTAAGTGCGTGAGTCATAATCTACCGTTTGTTTTCAGGTTGTTTATTAATTAAATACGCATAAACCGCAACTTCAGAATATTACTGAAGTCCGATAACTTGCATTTGTCTGATTGAATCTTAAGCTACTGCTTAATTTTTTAACTGTCATGGTTCTAGTGTGTTTTTCTTGCATAATCAAGTAATAAATCCACAATAACAGCCTAAAAAAATACTTCTGCCAGAAGACAGAAGCTTTACATGCTCTTAAAAAGTTTAATTGTTACAGTATAATTTCACGTTTTTCATTGTTTTCAACGTTGTTGACTGTTTCAATGTTAGCTTCATAAGCATTAAGGGCATGCTCAACATCAGGAAGCATTAAGGGTATAACAGTCTCATCTACTTCATGACCCTTTCTAGCTACTTCATCAAGATTATTCACTTTTGCATGAGCTGCCCCACCGTTTTGGTTTTGCTGTTTTTCATCAGGAGTATTTTCTTTAGAATCAGAATGATAGCTTTCATCATATCTGACGTACTCTTCTTCATTTCCCACACCAGCACTAAAGCTAAGTTCTGCAACTTTTTCCCTGTTTACAGATGCAACAGTACGCTCCGTCGAACCTAACCTTGCGGTAGCGGCGGCACTCATACTAGTCGAGGAAACCCTTGATGTTGCACTCATAATTAATACACTCCTACATTGTAACTATAGCTTAAAATTAACAAAAAGTCAATTTTGCACAATATATTGTTATTTTTTAGAGCTGTTTATTCGTTTTCGTTTTGTTTTTCCAAAGCATCTTTGCAAGCGGTTTGATATATGTTTTGAGAAGGTGTTGCTGAAAGTTTTGGGTGGCTTGTGTATTGATAATCCATCAAATCTTCCAAGGTCATTTTCATCTGACAAGCAAGAGATATAAAATCTATATTTGCAGCAACGCTTAAATCTTTCCTTAAAATACAGCCTCCTAGCAATCGGTGGGTTTTTTTATCAAAAATCAGTTTAGTTTTGATGTTAGCTGTATCGCTTATTATATTATATCTATCTGCTATTCTTGAAAAACCGACCATAACATCAAAGCCGATGTCTCGTGCTGTTTTTTCTGTAAGACCTGCCGTTCCGTAACTCAAGTTGAAAACGGTAGATGAGTGCATATCTATAATGCCAAACAAGCTTGTTTTTTTACCTAGAAGGTTGCCAGCAATTGTTCTTGCTGCAAAAATAGCGTTTGTTCCGAATTTTGATTTTATTGGCTGTCCTGTGATAGCTGATTTCACTTCTATGCAATCACCAGCAGAGTATATGTCATCAATGTTAGTTTGCATAAAATTATTTACAATGATTCCATATTCAGATGCTTTTATTCCCGCATCGGTTGCTATTTTTATATCAGGAGTAACTCCAGCTGCAATAACGAAAAAGTCAGCTTCTATCTGTTTCCCATTGTCAAGTTCAGCTGCAACTGCACGATTGTTGCGGTGTTTAAAAGAAGAAATAGTGCAGTTTTTGAAAAGTTTAATGTCATTATCGTCAAGTGCGTTTTCTACATCCGTTATAAATTCTGGTTCTAGTGTAGCAGGAAGAATATGCACATCTTTTTCAACTAATGAGACTTCTATCCCAAGCTGTTTAAGTTCTGTAACAATTTCTACTCCGACAAAACCGCCTCCAAGAACTACAGCTTTGCGGCTAGAGCTTGTTAACTGCCGTAAATGCTCAAGATCTTCAAGCCCGTATGCTGTTGTGATGTTTTTAGCGTTTATACCTTCTATGTCAGGTAAAATAGGTTTAGCTCCAGTAGTGATAACCAGCTTTTCATATCCTACAATGCTGTTTTTTTTGTTGTCACTGATGTGAATTTCTTTTCTGTCAGGGTCAATTTTATTTGCATGACCAAAAATTAAGTCTGCCCCATAATTCGTAATTTCTTCGTTAGAAATAGTAAATTTCTGACGGGATTCATTGTAATCAATGCCGTATGGAATGGTGCAGCGGTTGACGTTGATTCTTTCATTTTTGATTACCAGTACAGATAAATCAGTTCCAGCTTCATATAGAGTATGAACTATTGTTCGTCCAGAGAGACCTCCGCCTCCTATAATGACGACATCATATTTTTTCATTCATTTTCCTTTTTTCAGCTTTTATTTCTACTGGAATTCCATCAGTTTCAAAGTAATTACGCAACCATATTGTAATAATTATAGCCAAATATGAACCCATTACAACATCACTACAATAATGTACGGTAGTTACAGCTCTGCTCGCACTTACCAACACTGCCAACAGTATATATGCAATTTTATAACGTGGAAATATAAATAAAAGCGACAACATTGCAGCCCATATTGTTTGAGAATGTCCCGAAGGAAACGAATTCATAGCAAAATGAAAGTTGAAAGGTTCTAAACCGTATAGATTATCATTAAATAAATAACGTGGACGATAACGCCCCATAACAACTTTAATTACAGTTACAACTACACTTGAAGCAGCTAGAGCTACAATCATAAATACAAAAGAACGAGCTTGCTGCCCATATTTTTCAAAAGCTTCTTTAGTGCGAGACAGACCTGCTAATGACATTCGATTTATATAAGCAATTACAGCAAAAGCAAACCACCAGCCACTTAATCCAAGTTCTGTAATAATCTTGAAAAACCTTTCTGTATTTCCATGAACGTTGGCTTTTAACCATAAAGCAACAGGCTTATCTGCAAATAGCATTAAAAATACGCAAAGCAGAGACACAATCACAAAAGAAACTATCATTTGTTTTTTAGAGACAGCCATAAATCTTATTTTTCCATTGCATAAAAGCTTAACGTTAGGTTTTTTCCACGAGAGTAGTTAAAACCTTTGATTTCCTCAATAAGCTTAATCTTACCTTTTGATTTATTAGGATAAAGTTCTATTGCTTTTTTGAACTCGTCTAAATGTTTGTTCGCAACAATAGCTATAGCTCCAGAATTTGTAAAAATATGAGTTACTGCGGTTTTGGTGTTTGTGAGCATTGTATCCGTACCAAGCAAAAACACAAGGCTTGGCTCGTGATAGCCTACGGAAGCAACGGCAAATTCTTTGTTAGGGGAGTGCTTTTCTATTATTTCAGCGGTTTGTCTGCTTAGCCATAAAGAGTCCAGTTTTGGCATTACGAACTGAAACACAGGAACAAACATTACAGCTCCGCTTATCATTGTAACTACTGTAGCTACTGCAAATCTGCGGTGCATAGATGTAGCGAACAGTCGATAAAATTTAGAAGCTGGTTTTAAGTCCCATATAATTGCCAAAGAAAACACGGCAGTGCAGAAAGCTCCAAAAGCTGCAGTAGCAGACCACGGCTCGAAACTTCCTTGTCCGAAACGGTACGGCAGATAAATCAACCCGCCACCAAGAGCAAAGCATACGATTCCCCATGCGATATAATAAATTCTGACTGTCCAATGCGTTAGGATTCCTCCAGCATAGCCTCGCATAGCAAACATTGCACTTGCTATAAGCAAGGTCAAAGCAGGATAAACTGGCAATACATAATGAGGGAGCTTTGTCGGAATAAGCTCGAAAATTATCCATGTAGGCAAAGCCCATGCTATGCAGAATCTTTGTGCAGGTATGGCTTTTTCTTTGTAGGCAAGGTAAAGAGAAGGAAATAAAAATAAAGATGCAGGCCATAGCGTTAAACTTACCAGCAAAAGATAATATCCTGCAAAAGCTCCATGAGATTCTTGCCCGCCAAGCAGTTTAGGCAGTAAATCAGCAACTATAGCATCATTTGTAAAAGAACCTCCTGTAGCATTGTTTACGGCAATGAACCAAGGAACAGCAATGATTAACGCTATAGGAAGACCAATTAAAGGCTTTAACTGCATTAGCCATTTAGCTTTTTTATCAGCAATACAAAGAGGTATAAGAGTCGCAAGAACAATCATTGGCAAAATAGGTCCTTTGATAAGAACACCTATTCCAAGAGCAGTCCAGAAAATCAATGCAAGAATATAATCTACACGCTCTGACCAGAATTTATCTGACATTTCATCTACAGCCGCTTCAATAGCGGTTTTTGGATTAAGCGGAGAACCTTCTTTTCTTTCCTGCATATAAAAAGCCGCAAGAACACCTTGCACTGCAACGACACAAGCAAGTAGAAAAGCATCTGTTTTTGCAAGATGAGCCTCTGTTACCATTAAAACCGAACAGGCAAGAAGTCCTGCTCCGAAAAATGCTATTTTTCGCCTAAAAAGAACACTGCCGAACCACATTAACATCATAACTGAAGCCCAAGCTCCAATAAATGATGGGATTCTATATGCCCATATTTCAGCCTTTGAAACATCGCTGAATATTTTTACAGAAGTAGCTTGAAGCCAGTATATGCCAGCAGGTTTCTTATGCCTTGGAGTCTTCTGGAAGTTAATGCGGACATAGTCGCTGCTTTCAAGCATTTGTTTGGAAGCTTGAGCAAAGCGTGCCTCGTCTCTATCCATAGGAGGTATTGTTGATATACCTGGTAGGTAAAGAATAAAGCAGAATAAAGACAGAATTATATACGGACGAAACCCGTCTAAAAATTTATCCACAGTTTTAACTCTCTTGCTAGTTTTTCAATTTTTATAGATATGTTTAACTGAAATAACCTATTTTAGGCAAGAGATGTCTTTGTTGTAATTAATAAATATAGTATAAAATCTACAAGATTATTATTTTACAGGAATACACTTATGCGTCCATCTCCGATTTTGACTGGATATATGGCTCGACATTTTATTTTGTCGTTTTTTTCTGTGCTTGTAGTCATAATGGGGCTTGTCCTACTGTTTGATGTAATAGAACTGCTTAGGCGTACAGCCTCAAAGTCTGAAGTTGATTTTATTCTTGTAATGCAAATGGGCATTTTAAAGCTTCCGCAGATGGTTCATACGGTTCTTCCTTTTGCAGTAATGCTTGGAGCGATGATAACGTTTTGGAAAATGACTCGCAGTTCGGAATTAGTTGTAATTCGTGCAGCAGGGGTATCTGTATGGGGTTTTCTACTTCCTGTTTTATTTCTAGCATTTGCTATAGGTATTTTTAATGTTGCTGTTTTTAATCCTGTTTCCGCAACGATGTATAAGCAGTACGAGCATTTTCAAGACAGGTTGATGATGCGTCATTCTAATCCTCTTGCACT
>DAOWDM010000010.1 GCA_030639035.1 Alphaproteobacteria bacterium | reverse complement strand
TTTACGCATAGCTTTTAATATTTTTGGATTCTTTTTTCCAATACCACCGCCAACAACGTCAACAATTATCTTCCCTGCAAGGTTGCGAATCCGCATTTGACGTGCAAGTTCTGCAACAGCTTCCAAATTCGTTTTAAAAAAATCTGCTCTCGCTGAGCTTCCAGTATCAACATCAACTGCTGTAAAAGCTGCCGTTTCCTGAATAATAATTCTACCTCCAGAAGGTAGAGAAACAACCAAAGACAAAGCTTCTTCTATATCTTTTTCTACATCATAATATTCAAACAACGAGAAAGACGAGTCACTATAAAAACTGAAACAATCCGACAACTCAGGAACATAACTTTCGCAATAGTCCTTAGCGTTTTCCATTGTTTCCATATCATCAAAACACACGGATTCAATAGTTTTATGATGCTCTATAAGAATTTTGAATAACGGATTCGGGCTTTTAAACAACAATGACGGAGCTTTTGCTGTTTTGATGCTTTTTTTCAGCAAATTCCATTTATTTCTAAGTTTAACAACTTCTTTTTCCATATTTTCCAAAGAAGCACCTTCGGCAAAACTTCTAGCAACAATCCCTTCATCAGACTGAATAATATTTTCCAAAAGCCCCTTAAGCCTATCCCTCTCTAATGCGTCAGAAATACGGCGTGATACAGATATTCCTGCTCGAAAAGGACTGTAAACAACATAATTTTCTGGAAAAGTTATAGACCTTGTAAGTTTGCACCCTTTGTTTTTTCTAGCTTCCTGCTTTACCTGAACAGTAATTATCTGCCCTTCGGCTAAAACATCATTAGTGCTAAGAAAAGCAGACAATGTATCACCAATATCAACAAAAAAAGCAGATGCACTAGGGACTCTGCTTACAACTCTTCCAAGATAAATTGAACCCACATGGCAATGGTTATCTCGTAATATAGAAACACCACACAAACGCTCTTTTTCAAGCATTGCTATACGAGTTTCACCAAGCCTTTGCGTACAAAGAATTTTATCAATCATCAGGTATTTACAGCTCCGCAAAGTATATTTTTTGTTTCATGCAAAGGAAGCCCTACTACATTGGAATATGAGCCATTGATTTTCTTTACAAACGCAGCTGCTCTGCCTTGAATAGCATATCCGCCTGCTTTTCCATGCCATTCTTCAGATAAAATATACTCTTTTATTTCCTGCTCACTAAGCCTTTTAAAAGTAACAACTGTAGATACTCGCCGTATTATTATTTTCCCATCAGGCTTTAACAAGCATACGCCTCCATGAACACGATGCCTGCGACCTGAAAGCATGGTAAGAAATCTTAAAGCATCTTCTTTTGTTTCGGCTTTGGTAAGAATCCGCCTGCTGCAAGCTACAACAGTATCAGCCGCTAATATAAAGCTGTCAGGGTAACGTTTTGCTACAGCAAGAGCTTTTTCTTCCGCAACACGCTTGACATAAACTGTCGGAGTTTCGTTTTTTAGCGGAGTTTCATCAATATCAGCAGGTTCGATAATGTCTGGCTCGATTGCAATCTGCCTTAATAAATCAATTCTGCGAGGAGAAGCTGAAGCAAGAATCAGCTTCTTATTAAATAAAATATTTTTGTTCAAAGAAATATCCTTGTTTTTATATCTTGAAAACATTGAAAAGTAGCAATATTCTTGTTGTTTACAACTTATGCTGTCTCAAAGCAAAGATTATTGTAGGTGTTAGGAACTAATAATAATGAGAAAAAAACTAATAATTTTGTTCTTGTCGTTTTTTTATATGATGACAATTTTTACTCATTCAGCCCTTGCAGGAACAACTCTTGACAGGATTTACAGACGAGGAACTGTGTTATGCGGAACAAATACAGGCATTGAAGCTTATGCAGAACAAAGTTATGAAACAAAAAAATGGTCAGGCTTTGATGTTGATGTATGCAAAGCAGTAGCAAGTGCTGTTCTTGGAGATGCTGAAAAAATAAAACTCGTTGAAGCTACAACAACTAATCGTCTTGCAAAGCTTAAAAGAGGCGATTTTGATATTCTGCTTGGAGTTACCCCTTGGACAATTGCAATTGATGCAGGAAAAGATTTTAGCTCTGTTGAGCCAATGCTTTTTTCAGGTCAAGGGTTCATGGCACACAGCATCAAACAAATGGATTCTATGGAAGACTTCAAAGAATTGAAAGTCTGCGTTCAAAAAGGAACTACTGTACACTCCAATCTTACTGAATATAACCGCAGAGAAAAGCTTGATTTAAAAATTATATCTCTGCCCAATTTTGAAAGAACTAAGGAATTCTTTTTTCTTAAACGCTGTCATCTTCTTGCTGAAGACATATGCATTCTAAATTCAAAACAATTTTCGAATATTCCTGATGTAATGGACGTTGTAATTCTGCCTGAAATATTTGCTTTCACACCTTTGGGACCTACTGTTCGAGGTGATGACGATGAGCTGTTTACTATTTTGAAATGGCTGAGATTAGCTTTAATAAAAGCTGAACAAAAAGGCATCACTAAAAGCAACATTGACACTTTTCTTACCAGCGAAAACCCTGAAATTCAGTTGCTTTTAGGAGTCAAGAAAGGATTCGGCAGCCCTTTAAAACTTGACAAGAAATGGGCTTACAGAGCCATAAAAAGTGTAGGAAATTATGGCGAAATTTATAATCGCAACTTTGGAGAAAATACTACATTTAAGTTCAAGCGAGGTCTAAATAGACTGGTAAAAGACGGCGGAGCAATGTATGCCCCACCGTTTTATTAATAAACTACATTTTCCCACTTTTCATAATAGAAATAAGCAGTCCGAAGCCCATTGCACCAGCTATTAGGAAACCTATTAGACCGATAACAGAAATTCCATTCCAGATTGGGGGAATTCCTGAAAGAAGAATTAAAGAAGAGCCTATAACTAAAGACGCTAAAACAATGGCAAAAGAAATTCGGTTGCTGATTCTTTCATGTGTTAAAAGCATTGCTTCTAGTCCATGATGCTCAAATTCCATTTTCATTTTGCCATGTTTGGCTAGTTTTAAAATCTCGTGAACTTCGCTTGGAATATCTTTTAAAAGACGGAATAAATCAACTCCAGAATCCGCTACATCTTTAGCAATTCTACGAGGGTGAATACGGTCTAGCTGAATGCGTTTAATAAAAGGTGCAGCCTTGTTTAATAACATCAAAATCAGGGTCTAATGTACGTCCAAGCCCCTCTACTGTACTAATGGCTTTAATCATCAAGAATAAATCTGCTGGTATGCATAAGCGATGTCTTGATGCCATTTTCAGCATCTGATTCAGCAGTATTTCCAACCTAATATCTTTTAATGGACGGTAGCAATGCTGATCCATAAATTCGGCTACATCTCTTTCTAATAAGAAATTTTCAGGTTTAACATCATAAACAGTAAGCTTAAGCAAAGCTTCTGCAGCTTTTTTTTCATTTCTATTGGCAATACCCATAATCAGGTCAGCAAAACACTCACGAATTTTTATATCCAACCGCCCCATCATACCAAAATCTATGTAACAAATGACATTATCGGTAAGAACAAAAATATTACCAGGGTGAGGATCAGCATGAAAAAAACCATGTTCAAAAATCTGCTTCATAATCAGTTCAAGCCCTCGCCGAGCTATTTTACAGCGGTCAAGTCCATTTTCCTCAAGCTGATTAATATGTGAAGCCTTGATACCGTCGACATATTCCATAGTAAGAACAAGCGTGGTTGTGTGTTCTCGATAAACCTCAGGAACATAAACGGTTAAATCATCTGCAAACTGCCGAGCAAAACGTTCTATATGAGCAGCTTCCAAGCTATAATCGAGTTCTTTTTCTAATGTACGGGCAAATTCTTCAACAATTTTAGTTGGGTGATGAATATCCCAACCTTCCAAATGACGCTCCATCAAGCCTGCCAGATGAAGCATTATTTCTAAATCAACCTCGATAGTACGCTGAATTTTTGGTCTTTGAACCTTAACCACCACGTCATTTCCGTCAAGCGTTGTAGCTTTATGAACCTGCCCTATAGATGCAGCGGCAAGAGGCTGTTCATCAAAATCAATAAAAATTTGCTTAAGAGGACAGCGAAGTTCTTTTTCTATGGTTGATTTAACATCAGAGAATGGAAACGGCGGAACTTTGTCTTGCAGTTTTGGAAGCTCTTGAAGATACTCAACAGGTAGCAAGTCGGGTCTAGTAGAAAGAATCTGCCCCATTTTTATAAAAGTAGGACCAAGTTCTTCCATAGCCATTCTGACTCGCACAGCCCTAGAAAGACTGTCAATCCCCTCTCTATGTTTGCGTGAAACTATTTGAAGACTAACTTCAAAATACTGTTCAAGATTGAGAATATCAATCATCTCTCCGAAACCATACTTAAACAGTACAGAGAGAATCTTACGATACCGCTGCATATGGCGATACGTGCGACCGATATTTCCAACTCTTAAAAAAGTCAAATGGAACTCCTAGAAATTAGATTGCCACGTCGCTAACGCTCCTCACAATGACGTTAGTCCTTACTTATCTTTATCTTTTTCCAGAGCTTCTGCTACTCCTTTTAAAAAACCAGAAACAGCACCTTTTGCTGCATCAACAGATGTTTTTCCAATTTCTCCCGTCTGTTTAGCAAGACCTGTTAATATATCTTTTGCTACCTCTCCAGAACGAGAGGCAATATTTAAAACAGACTCTGAAAAAAGCTCTTCAATAGCTTTAAGCTCTTCTCTTGTTTTAGCAACATCTTCGTTAAGAAATGTTTTTGTTTTTTTTAACGCTTCTGCGACTCCTTTTTGAGTCCCTTCAAAAGCTCCAACAGCAACATCTTTAATTCCACCACCTGTTTCTTCAGCAGCTTCAACAGCACTGGAAATAACATTGTTAGCAACTGTTTTTACATTATCAGCAGTAACTTTCCTTTTTTTCAATGCATTTTTAGTTGCATTACAGGCAATTCTAGCAACAGCTTCTTTCACAGCTTCACCAGATTCAATCGCACATTTAACCTCATCTTTAAGGCTTTTCTTAGCTTCATCAGCTTCAGCATTTTTATTTTCAGACATGCTTTCT
>DAOWDM010000150.1 GCA_030639035.1 Alphaproteobacteria bacterium | reverse complement strand
GTTGGTAAAAGTAATTTTATTGCTGTGTTTAAGTTTTTAAACAAACTGATTCAAAAAGATTTGCAACATCACATCTTAACATCAGGAGGAGCAGAAAGATTTTTTCATTTTGGAAGCAAAGAAACTCAAGAAATTTCTATATGTTTAAATTTGCCTCTAAATAGGTACGAAGTTTCATTTAAACAAGCTATGCCAGATGAACTTGTTTTTACAGAAGAAAAAGGAATTTTTTTTGCTAGTAGAATGCGTTATCCAAATCGAGATTATAAAGAGGATTTTGCATCAAGAAACAAATTAGAAAGCGGGTTACCAACACCTAACCCTTCAGGTATAGGCGGATATATTGCTTCATATATGGACGGCTTAAAAGTATATCACTTTCACGATACAGGAGATACAGCACCTGTAAAAAGAATCTGTAAAACAACCGACTGCAGACGATTATTAGCAAATGCAGAGAATCTAGCTGCTATGCTGTATAGGTTTAAAATAAGTGAAAAATATTATCATTGTTATGAGAAAATTGTTGATAGCATAACGTTGGTTGCTCCATTTTTTCATGGTTTTATTTTAGAACCAAACGAAAATGACTATATTCGATTAAAATGGAAACATCGTGGTAGTGAAAAAGATTTTGATGCTTATGACTTATCTGACGGTACTTTAAGGTTTATTTGCTTGGCAACTTTATTGCAGCAGCCATTAGAGCTTATGCCGCAGACTATTTTAATAGATGAGCCAGAGCTAGGTCTACACCCTCATGCAATTCAAGTTTTAGCAGGCATGATAAAGTCTGTTGCAAAACAAGAAAAGCAGGTTATTGCTTCTTCTCAATCTGTAACATTAATAAATGAGTTTAATGCAGAAGACATTCTTGTTGTTGATAGAAAAGGTGATGAAACTGTCTTTACAAGGCTTGATGAAGAAGAAATAAAAGAATGGTTAGAAGATTTTTCAATCGGTGAAATTTGGGAGAAAAATATTATTGGAGGTACTCCTGATGACTTCTAATAATTGGGAAAATGTAGGTATTATTTGCGAAGGCAAAACAGAATTAGACTTTGTAAAAAAAATATTAAACCCATATTTTAAACAACATTTTATATCGTTTAAACCAATTTTGTTTAATTCTAAATCTTCATTAGATGGAAATATTTCAATAGACAGACTTGTTACATTTATTAAAAGAGGTAAATACAGAATAACAACTACCTTTGTTGATTATTATGGTTTTAAGAATTCTAAAGGTAAAACAGCAAACCAAATAATGAACGAAATTAAAGACAGGGCAGATAAAAAACATCTTATCCCATATTTACAAATCCATGAAACAGAAGCTCTTTGGTTTTCTGACACACAAACTTTATCAGAAGCTATGAATGCTGACAATAATCAATTAAAAAAGCTAAAAGAAATATCCAAGAAATATCCAAATCCTGAAGATATAAACAATAGCGTGCATACCGCTCCATCTAAACGATTAGAAAACATATTTAAAGGTTATGACAAAATTACAGACGGCAATAGAATAGCAAAAAACATCGGTATTGAAAAAATGATTGAAAAATGTCCTATTTTTAGCAGTTGGACACAGGATATTGTTGATAAAGTAGACTTGTTAAGAGGAAACAAACAAGGCTTATAAATGCGTCCAGAGTATTAAACTAGTAAGTAGTTTTAAGAACGTTTTTCAATTATATCCAGAACAACATTGGCGGCATTATCGCTTGGTAGCTTTTTGTCATGCCCAAGGATTGCTAGGGCTTTTGTTGCTTCTTGGATTTGTTCTTCACGGATTTTTTTATCTTTTAGGAGATTTTCTACTTCATTTGCTAGTTTTTCAGGAGTGCAGTTATCTAGTAAAAGTTCAGGGATAATTTCTTTGTCGGTGAAAAGATTTAGCAGATTTGCAAAACGGATTTTTACCAGTTTTTTAGCCAAAAATGCTGTAATAAATGACAGTTTATAAGCAATTACATGTGGAACTTTTGCTATCGCTAGCTCTAGTGCAACTGTGCCAGATGCAGCCATTGCAGCATCAGAAGCAGCAAATGCATCATAACGGTCTTTTTCTCCGCTAACTACGGTAATCGGCACGCTCCATTCGGCAGTTTTTCTTATAACTTCACCTGCTACGGTTGGGACAGTTGGAATAATTACATGAAGATTTTTAAAACGTTTGGAAAGTATATCTACAGCCTTTTGAAACACAGGAAGCAGACGTTTTGTTTCATTGTGTCGGCTTCCTGGAAGAACGCATAAAACGGTTGCATTTTTGCTTATATCGCACCGTTTGCGTAATTCTTCACCATTTCCAAAGGCAGCTCTACACTCAACAATTGGGTGTCCAACATGCGTTGTGGGCAGTCCGTGAGGCTCAAAATATTCAGGCTCATTTGGAAGCAGTGCTAAAAGATGATTTACAACACCTGCCATTTTTGTCGCACGGTTTGCACGCCATGCCCAGACTTGAGGTGCTACATAATGAATCCGTGGAATTTTACTGCCTTTTTTTTGCAAACTTTTGTTCACACGCCCTGTAAAGCCCCATGAATCAACGGTTATAACTACATCAGGTTCAAGTTTGATAATCTCGTCAACCGTCTGTTTTACACGTTTTAAGACTAGAGGAATACGAGGAATCACCTCTGCAAGCCCCATAATGGCGAGGTCTGAAATGTCAAAAAGGCTGTCAAAACCGCACTTTTTCATTGTTTCACCGCCAACACCGACAAAACATATTTTTTTATCCGTAGCACGTTCTAATGCAGCCATTAAACGTGAAGCAAGCAAATCCCCTGACGGTTCTCCTGCTACAATAAAAATGGTAATTTCATCGTTCAATGTCATTAACTTACTTATAATTGTTTTGTCTGCATACAATTGAGTCTAATTGGTGTTTTAACTAGGACAACATAGCAATCAAAACAACAAAAGAAACAATCAAAATAGGAAACCATTTCCAAAGGAAATTCCAAAGTGCATTGGCTTGTTGATTGGCTTGTTGCTCTTCTTGAATAATTCTGTTTTTTTGTTCATCGTTTTTATCTAAAATAATTTTTATTTCTTCCGCAGTTGCTCTGCTATAGAAAGCCCCTAAAACATTAACTAAACCTAAAGAAAACCAAGCAGTAAAAAGGAAAATTAATAAATGCTCGCCGAAAGAACCCCATGTATCTTTTTTAACAATAGTTAAATCTGGATCTGATTTTATAATTCGATAGTTTCCGATAAGATAAGAATCAATTTTGTTTTGGTAATCTTTTCCATTATCTAAAAAAACGGTTCTAACAATAGCCATTTTTAATACTCACAATAAATTAAATATTCTTAAAAATATAAACAATAACCAACGAAAAAACAATCTTTTTAAGACCTCTGCATAACATGCTTTTATTTTATATAAAGGTTCTATTTTAAAATTTT
>DAOWDM010000055.1 GCA_030639035.1 Alphaproteobacteria bacterium | reverse complement strand
GGTTCAATCGTAAGAACTCCCATATAATGTATATGTGCAGAGGTTATCTGTATTATATCTTCCCAGAAATCTTTTAACTGATCTTCCTGCCACGCATAACCACGCTGATAATCAGGTATACGGAATAATCTTCGTTCAAAGATGTCATTTAAACTATGTAATTTCATTATACTTTTTCCTCAAAAATTCTGGGAATTCTGAGTATAGTATACCTAATAGAAAATTGCCGTCAAACCGCAACAAAAACACTCTGCTTATGAACTTCAGACACAAATATAAAAAAACCATTACTAGAGTCATTAGCCCTTACCTACCTGTCATAGCAAAATGAAAAGTTCCCTTTTCTTCTTTAATCAGACTGAATGTTGCATAAGATAACAAGGCTTGTAACAAGATGTCTGACAATGTAAAGAAATCTGCTGTAGAAATTTTTCGCCAGAATGGTGGGCTGCTTCGTATTAATAAAAAAGCACCCAAAAACCACAGCTGAAAAAACATCATTTATTTATCGGCATATTATCAGCATCTTATCGGCATGTAAAAAGCGTGGAAGTGAGACAAAAACAAAATTACACTGAGTTAATAATGGTGAGCAGTGAGAACTATTTTTACGGCTCATAAAACACTAAAAGATGAGCCACAAAAAGACTGAAAGAAATTCAGTTATGATACTGCTGTTTTTTATGATTGTGCTTCATAGCAGAAAATACACCTATTGCATCTATCCGAACTTTAGAGACCAATTAACGGTTCTTTTAATTATGAAAAACGCACACAGACCCATTATAATAGGTGTTTGATTTTGATGTTATTAAGTTGACCTATGATGCTATTATTACTATGCTTGAGTATATAAATATAGCAAAGGCACCTGAAAATATGGTTGGAAGCATCCACTCAAAGCTAGCAAAGCCTCCTATTGTGGAAGCCGTAATGTGTGTAAAGTTTGCTTTTCCAAAAGATACAAAACCAACAGATGAGATTTTGAAATCTGTTGCTGATGATATAGCTGATTTATATCCAAATCAGCGAGAATTACGTTCGTTCTCTCTTGAAGTTTCATTGGATACGAAGAATCCTGAACACCAAAAACAGATGGCGACTTCACAAATTGATGGTTTGCAAATTTTCTCTTCTGATGAAAAAAAAGTAGCAAGAATCTTAAAAAATGAAATTACTTTCAGTCAAAAAGAGCCTTATTCTTCAGGAGAAGAACTCTTAAAAGATTTTTTATACATATGGAATGCGTTTTCATCAAAAACAAAGCCAACGACCATTACGCAGATATCTACACGGTATATAAATAAATTCATATGCTCGCAGAATAATGTTACGGATTACCTTAAGACAATGCCAGTAATGGCTCCAGAAGCGGTCAATAATGTTGGCATTAATAGTGCTATGGCTCGTTTTGGAATAACCTCATCAAAATATGATGGATATACTGGCTTTGTTACAGTCGTTCTTGAACCTAATGAAGACAACGAAAATCTAAATGTTATTTTGGATATTGATGTAGTTAGGAAAGAAAATATTGATTATGAAAATAAAATGTCTGAGATTGAAAAAAGTTATAAAATATTAAGGGCTATGAAAAATGATTTATTTTTTTCAAGCATTAATGATCCAGAAGGAAAGTTCTCATGACGATGATGACAATGCCTTGCTGCACGCTTCCATCTGTAAATACGGTTAATCAGATTCCATGGAAGCTTGACCATTTAAAGCCTGCTTTGATTAAACAGGAAAATGTTTCTAAATTTCATAATGAAACTAATTTCAAACATCATTCTAAAGAATTATTGAAAATTCAAAGCCTCCTTGAACAAAGCTGTACAGGTACGGCACTGCTTGACCCGCACCAAGCTTTTGAAGAAGAGTTAAACAATATTATTAAGGAATGTTCTGAAGAAGATTGGGACGGCGAAGGTGCTCTACAATTAAATGATTCTTCTGTTCGTTATGCAAAAAGTTTTATTGAGAATCTTCCTTGCGGAGTATCTCTGCCTGAACCTGTGCCAGAACCTTGTGGAGAGTTAGCGTTAGTTTGGAAAAAAAACGGATATTATATTGCCATTGGAATTGACAGCAATGCTATGATTGCATATGGAGGAACAACGCCTAGTGGAACAATTACTGGTGATTTGAAATTTGATGGCATTATACCGAAAGAGCTTCTTGATCTTTTAAAAAGGATAGAGATAGGGTGAAGCAAAGTAATATTAAACTTAAATCATCAGAAGAGGTTAGCAGGATAGCCAGACTGAAAGGCTATAAAAATAAAGTTAATCCACAAACAGGAGATGTAAAACATAGCTTATTCTGTCCTACTCCAACAAACAGTCCAGATGAGATTTCTGTTATTCATACAACAAAACTAAAGCAATCTGAAATTTCAGAAATTGCATCTATTTGTTTAAATAAAGAACCAATTGTAGGCTGGGCAGTTATAAAGGTTGAAAATATCAATGAAATTAAATTTTCAGGATTAGAAAAAGAACTTTCTGTGATAGTTGACGGCAATCCCCACCCAAGACATGCAAATATCCGCCCTATTCCTTCAGATAGATCTCTTCAAAGAAGAATAGCTATAGAGTTAGCAGAAGCATCTAAATTTGTTAAAGCTGCATAATAACGTCTCTCTTTACCTTCTTTTTGTTTTTGATGCATGGTTTGTAAATATCCTAAAAACACTAGACACTGACAATCATAGTGGCGTTTCTAATATTAGAATTCGGATGTTGGATTACCTTTATACCTCTTCAAAATATCATTAAAAATTTTGATTGTTTCTTGCATTCCTGTCAAAAATTAACGAAGCAGGTAGACGATAAAATCTGGTTCAGTGTAAAATGTGTGTTTTATACTCAGTTAATAATAGTGAGCTGTGAGAACTATTCTTACGGTTCATAACAGAAACATCTGATAGCAGGATGTTACTAATACATTCTATCAAATGGCAAATTGCTCATGTATGCACATTTAATCTTTGCAACATACCTCCAATAACCGTTAAGATTATTATTACTAGAGTTTTGTAATCATTTATCTTCATTCGCATACCTTAGTAGCATAATAGCTAATCTACTACAGCCCCAAAAGTAATTAAGGGGACAGCTTTGCTGTAATCAGAAGTTCCAAGAGACTGCCATATCTGTTTTCCCCCAAAAGATTGCTGAAGATTCTTTGGAATCCAGACTAGGCAGTAGTAACGACCTGATTTTCTGCGATGTAAACGCACGTGATTCGACATGACTTTAGCACCAGACTTTAGCAGTTCTAAATATCTGTGCTT
>DAOWDM010000242.1 GCA_030639035.1 Alphaproteobacteria bacterium | reverse complement strand
TAATTCATACTGATTTTGAACATGGTTTTATTCGTGCTGAAACTATCTCATATGATGATTTCATAACCTTTAATGGCGAGCAAAAAGCAAAAGAAGCTGGGAAAATGCGTGCTGAAGGCAAAGAATATATTGTTAATGATGGCGATGTAATGAATTTCCTTTTCAACGTTTAGTAAAACGTTTTTAGGTTATCCCTTAATCTTGACAATGTTTGAAATAAACATCACTATAAGATGATGAAAAAAATAGTAACAATTATTGCTTGTGCTGTTGCTCTAGGAATAGCCTTGGTCACTGTGTTTGCACACTTTTCACAGGTGGAATCTCCATCAATTTCTGATTCTGCTGATAAAGCAAAAACTTCTTCTAAAATTGTCATTGGTTATAGTGCTCCAGGATTTGTTGGAAATCAGCATCTGATTATGCAGGGATTAAAAACTCGTGCTATAAAAAAGGGCTGGGAAGTTCTAGTTTTCAATGCGAACTTAAATGCGGCAAAACAAGCAGAACAAATAGAGTTTCTTATTGCAAAAGGTGTTAACGCAATAGTAGCTGTGCCAATAGACAGTGAAGCAATAGCCTCTTCAATAAAAAAAGCAAATGTTGCTGATATACCTTTTTATACAATTGATAGAGCTCCGACCTGTTGCAACATTGAAATGTCAGTGCTTTCCGATAATTATCTTGCTGGAGTGCAGTCTGCTAATGCTATGGTAGAGCTTCTTAGTAAGCGTTATGGTAGTCCAAAAGGAACGGTCTTGGAGCTTCAGGGGAATCTTCTTCAAAATGTTGCTCAGCTTCGTGGAGCAGGTTTTCATTCGGTAATTGACAAGCACCCTGATATTAAGGTCTTTTCATACGATACAAAATGGAGTGCAAAAAAACACACAGAATATACGTCTTTTTTCCTTTTATCACAAAAAGTAGATGGCATTTATATGCATTCTGATTCTGTTGGAATACCTAATGTGCTTTCAGCTCTTAATGAGCTTGCTTTAAAGCATAAAACTGGTGATTCTAGACATGTTTTTATTGTAGGAGTAGATGGAAGCATAGTTGCTTTGCAAGGAATACGAGACGGTTATGTTGATCAGGCTTCTAGTCAACCTATAAATGATTTTGGAATTATTGTTGAATGGATGGAAAAACGCCTTAACGGTCAAGAAATAAAAGAAGAAATTGTAACTAACACAAATACTCTCTGGTCTCCTGCACAGGTAAAGAAAGCAGACATAGGCTGGAAACTTTTACTTTCTACTACATCTGTTACAAAACACAATGTAGATGACAAACGTCTCTGGGCAAATCAACCGCAATAAAGCATGGAATAAATATGATGAAAAAGATTGTAATAATTACGGCTGTTCTTGGAATAGTATTAGTTGCTGTGTTTATGCACTTTTCACAACAGAAACCTCATATAATTTCAGATTCTATAACCAAAGATAAAATTGTTATTGGATATAGTGCTCCAGATTTTTGCGGAGGACAGCAGGTAATTATGCAAGGGCTAGTAACTCGTGCTAAAGCAAAAGGGTGGGAAGTTATAGATACTAATGCTAATTATAATGCAGAAGTTCAGGAGAACCAGATTGATTATTTAATTGCTCAAGGCGTTGATGTTATTGTAGCTGTCCCAGTAGACAGTAAGGCAATTGCTTCTTCAATAAAAAAAGCCGAAGTAGCTAAGATACCTTTTTACTCTATAGATAGAGCTCCAATAGGCGTTAGTATTGAAATGTCAGTGCTTGCTGACAACCATATGGCTGGAGTACAAGCTGGTCAGGCTATGGTAGAGCTTCTAACTAAACGTTATGGCAGTCCTAAAGGAACGGTGCTGGAGTTTCATGGAGATTTTAACACTAATGTAGCTATATTGAGGGCAGCAGGGTTTCATTCAGTAATTGATAAATATCCTGATGTAAAAATTATATCACGTCAAACAGAATGGAAAACAAAAGGTTTTGGTTCTCATGCCCAAGATGTACTTTCAAAAGAAGATATAGACGGTATGTATTTGCCTTCTGATTCCGTTGGCTTGCCTGTAGTGCTTTCTGTTCTCGAAAAACAATCAAAATTATACACAGCAGACAATCCTAAACACATCTTCATCACAAGCGTAGATGGAAATTATCCTGCTATACAGGCTATCAGAGATGGTTATGTTGATCAAACTTCCAGCCAGCCATTAACTGACTTTGGCATACTTGTTGAGTGGATAGAAAAACGACTTAACGGTAAAGAAATAAAAGAAGAAACTATAACTGATGCAAAAGCTCTTTGGTCTCCTGCATATGTGAAGAAAACAGATATAGGGTGGCAGCTTTTACTTCCTACAACATCTGTTACAAAAGACAATGTAGATGATAAGCTTCTCTGGGCAAATCAACCGCAAGAATGGAAAGAAGAACCATAAAAAATGAAAATAAAATATAATAGTGTTCGCATTCGTTTGCTTTTATATATAACAGTTGGAATAGTGCTGATTATATCTGTTTATTCATGGCTTTCTATAATTAGTACACGCAATCAAAACAAAGAAAATGAAGTCCTGCAGATACAAGCAATTTATAAAACGACACAAAATGAAATAACAATTTTAACTCGTGAAGCTATGGCATTAGCTAAAATACTTTCTGATAGCACTGTAATAAAAAGCCCTGTTATAAGTAAAGATTATCAAAGTTTGCGTCATGTTATAGAGCCAATTTTTCAAGAGTTGCGTGATAAGTTTGGCATTTCTCATATTTATATACACTCTGTTGATGAATATGTTTTGTTTCGAGCTCATGCTGTTGATGAATATGGAGATATTTCTTCTTTTTATCGTCGCATGCTTATAGATGCAAAAAATAAAAAAATGATAACAGGCGGAATTGAGTGCGATGTTGACCGTCTAGGTATTCGAGGTGTATCCCCGATTCTAGATAATGGCAAGCTAATCGGTCTTATAGAGGTAGGGCTTAATTACGATATTGAATACTTGCAAGAATTAAAATTACGCACTGGCATAGATTATCGAATGTGGGTTAGCTACGAAGCGACTGCTTCTTCTGGTTTTTGGCCTGATAGTAATGCTCTTGATTCTCCGACAAGCAATATATTTCATTACGCAAGTACTGTACCAAAATTGGTTGTACTTGATGGTTCTTTATATGACAAAGTTCTTCAAACTAATAATTCAATTGTTAAATTTATAGAGTCTCAAGGAAAATCCATAGCTGTTTTGCTAGCTCCTATTTATGGATATAATAACCAGCAAATCGGTGTAATGGAGCTGCACAAAGACCGCACAGAAAGAATTGTAGCTATTAAATATGACCAGATGGTGGCTCTTTTAACATCTATTCTGCTTGCAGTAATTTGCATCTGTTTAATGTGGGGAGTTATTTTCAGAATTATCCTTAAACCTTTATCTTATCTTGTTCAAATTACTCAGCGTCGGCATCAAGGAGACCTGTCTGCTCGTACGAATATGAAACACACTGATGAGTTTGGACAACTTGGAAACTCTCTTGATACATTATCAGATAAACTAGAGACAATGCTAAACCAACAAATTGAAGCTATTAAAACTCTTGGTAAAACAGAAAAAAGTTTACGAGAAAGCGAGGAAAGCATTCGTATTACTCTAAATTCTATCGGCGATGCAGTAATATCAACTGATATTAAAGGACGTGTGGAACGAATGAATCCTACGGCTGAACAGCTTACAGGGTATTCAATAGACGAGGCAAAAGGTCATGATGTCCTTAAAATATTTAACATTATCAATTCTAAAACACGCAAGCGATGTGAAAATCCTATCGAGAAAATACTTCACACTGGTCATGCCGTTGGGCTTGCAAATCACACAGCTCTAATTTCTAAAGATGGCACAGAGTACCAAATTGCAGATTCTGGGACTCCTATTTACAACGATGAAAAAGAATTAGTTGGTACAGTTTTGGTGTTTCATGATGTAACAGGGCAGTACAAACTGGCAGAACGGTTGCATCAAGCAGAAAAAATGCAGGCTATTGGTCAGCTTGCAGGCGGAATAGCCCATGATTTTAACAATATGCTTGGTGGAATTATTGGTTCTGCTGAACTACTTGATACTTATCTGCAAAAAGAACAAACGAAATGTCGCAAATATGTACATTTAATTATTGAAACTTCTAAACGTGTTGCAACTTTAACAGATAAACTGCTGTCATTCTCACGCAAAGGGAAACGTGTTGAAGTTCCTGTTGATTTGCATACAGTCATCGAGGATACAACAGCTAT
>DAOWDM010000251.1 GCA_030639035.1 Alphaproteobacteria bacterium | reverse complement strand
GTTACGTCAGAACTAAAATTAAAAGAAGATATATTTGCGAGAAGGATATAATCAGCCTACTAATTAAAAAAAACTCTCAATAAATATTATCAGCTTGTTTGAAAATATAACAGTGATTTATATCACACCATCTTGTATTTATATGGTTTATCTGACATTAATATTTTAATATATAACTGCAAAGGACTTGTTAATGACTGATGATAACATTACTGCTGAACATTGCTCTAATGAGCATTCCATAGTAAAAGCTGGTGAAACAGATCGAGTTGTCCTTGTAATTGTCAATAAAAGCAACGACCAGCGTTCAGCGATAAGGTATGCAGGAAAACGAGCTAGAAAAACAGGCGGAAGAATTGCTCTTGCATATGTAATAGATACAAGCGAGTTTCAACATTTCATGGGTGTAGGGGATCTTATTCGCAATGAAGCGTATGAAGAAGGAAAATACCAGCTTCAACATTATGCTGCTATTGTATCCTCTATTACTGGACAATCCCCTACCCTTCATTTAAGAGAAGGTAGCAAATCTGACGAAATTGCAAAGCTTATTGATGAAGAACCGATTAAAGTCCTAGTTCTTTCCTCAAGCGGTGAATATACATCTTCTATTATTTCAGCCATTGCAGGCAAGCAAACAAACAACCTGAAAATACCAATTACCATAGTTCCAAGTAATCTTTCAGATGAAGAAATAGACCTTCTTGCATGAATTTTATTGAATTTGAGTAAATTAAACATATAATCACAGCAAATTATTTAGAATATAGGGAAATTAAAAAATGCGAAAATCCATTGTTGCTTTAATAGTTATCGTAGTAATTGGTGTTGCAGTACATTTTACTGGCTTTTTATCCCCAGTATTTGACTCAGCACAGGCGACTACAAAAAAAGTTGCACTTTTTGGTTATGACCCTGTTGCATATTACACTATTGGCTATGCAACAAAAGGTTCTGAAGAGTTTGAAGTGGCACATAATGGAGATTCTTGGCTGTTCTCAAAAGCAGAGCATCGCGATTCCTTTATTGCAAATCCAGACAAGTATCTCCCATTATATGATGGTTTATGCTCTTATATGATTGCATATGGAAAACAGGAAAAATCTGATCCAAAACTGTGGATTATTACTGATGAAAAGCTATACATGAACTGCTCTATTGAAGCTCACCTGAAATGGCAGTATGACCTTGATAACAACATCAAGAAAGCTGATTTAAACTGGGAACAGATATCCAAAAACTAGAAAACTCAATAAATCTGTAGCTTGATTTCGTCAGCAACCGTTTTAGATGCATTTAAGGAAGCGTGAGACCAGTCCTCAAGCTTCCTTTTTTCATTTATTAAAGCTTGTTCTAGCGGTCTAGCGTATCCATTTTCATACAATTCCTGATGAAACTTTGCATGTTTATCGCTTGCCGTATCAGAAGGTGAATATATATATACAGGCACAGGACTAGCACACGCTTCAGAACACATTGACATAGAATCCCCAGTTACCACAATAGTGTCTGCAAGAGCTAAAAATCCAAAATATGGATTTTCCGACTTGTCCCCCCATTTATAGGTATAGCTTTGTTCTGGCATAACTGAATAAATAGCTTTTTCAGCTTCAAGACCTGTACGGCGTGAAGTTGTAACTAAAAACGAGCCTCCATTTGGTGCAAGTTTTTTAGTATCTTCAGCTAGTTTCTTTGCCATACCTGCTGTAAACGGCTTGCTTTTTGTAGCTCCGCCAACAATCAAAGCAATCCACGGTCTTGGCAGATGAGAAAAACGTTCTTTCCAGTTTTCAGCCTCTTTTTTCAACCTTTCTTCTGTTACTCTGTGAGGTGAACCTGTAACACGCAAAATATTTTTTCCGCAAATATTAGCTTTGTCATGATTAGGAACGACTACAATATCAAAATCATTTATACCGCTTAAGCTAGGGTACATAATTTGAGCAAGAAAAGTTTTACCGCCTGACTTTTTCTTTATCCAGCGAGCAAGAGGAGCAGACCTGCGACCTGCAGCTATTACTAAATCAGGATATGGAGGAGCAAGCTGTTTCATACAAGAAGAATCTATGCCTATAGCAGAAGCTCCTCGTAAAAAATTAGGCATTTTTACAAACGAATTATACTGGATATTTTTCACTTCAAAAGGACAGCCCAGCATTTCTGCAACGCCAAGAGCTTGACTTACATTCCCTGCTCTATTATCCGCAAGAACCCAAATATTCCGAATTTTATCAGTCATACAGCAACTTCCTCTTTTTACAGATAATCAATAAATAGAATACTCTGTACATTAAATATGCGTTATACTTTATTTTTGCAAAAGGAGAAATTCAAGTGCTTCATTTTAACAAACTCATAATAATAGCATTTATAACTGCAATATTTGCCTCCTCTACTGTTAATGCTCGTTCTGTAGATGACTTAGGCAGTGATCTTGGCTATTTTGGTGATTTAATAAACGCTCCTGTTTGTGAATTTATTGATAAAGAAGCTGCTAAATGCAACTGCCTTGAGAAAAAAGACGAAAAATGCATTAAATATGCAGTATGCGAATGCACTGATGAAAAAGACAACAACTGCAAATGCCTGAAAAAGAATGAAGAGCCTAGAAAACTTACTGTCGAAGAAGTTAAAGAGCTGATACAGGACAAACTTGTAAAACTAATAAAAGGCAGAAAAATCGGTAAAATCAAAATAGATGATGAAAAAGCCTTTGTATTTATAACCGAGCTATCTGGTGCTCCATTCTACAAAGTTACAATAGACCGCCTAAAAGGACGTGAAATGTATTCCAGCTTTAAAGGCAAAAACAAGCTAGACACCAAATCAAAAATAGGCAAAACCACAGGTCAAAGATAATCCAGCTAGAGTTTATCTGATTTAAGTTGATATGCAAAATGCAAGTATTGTCATTGCTGTAGAAACCCCGCTTGTCATACTCGAACCAAAGGTTCGGGTATCCAGTCTTTCTTCTTTTTAGCCTTTTCAGGTATTCTGGCTTCCCTGCACTTCTAACAAGAACAGTAGCAAAAACAACGTCATTGCGAGAAGTTGAAACAACGAGATAATTTAAAAAATCAAGAAACGTATCTCGCAATGACGAATGTTTGCAGTTGCTCTAAAAAGTATATCTCAAACCAACACGAATTTCGTGAGCATCAATATCATCAGAGGCTAGTTTTACATCACTAACTTCCCACATTGCTTTGCCTAAATCTACATATCTGTAGCCAGCATCAAAAGACAAATTGTCAGTAATTGTATAACTGCTTCCTGCTCCTAAAGACCAAGCAAAGTTTGTTTTTGTTTTGCTTCCAGAATCAGATAAAGCAAGTGAAGGCACATAGCCTTTTGTTTCTGTCTTATTCCGAGCATAACCTAAACCAACACCAACATAAGGAGTGAATGCTTCACCTATTTTGATGTCATAGTAAACATTTAACATCAGGCTTTCAGATTCTACCTTACTGCTCATTTCTGATGGAACAGCTGCATTTACAAAGATAGGATTTGAATCATAGTTCATATCTGCACGCCAAGTATATTCTAGCTCTGTACGAACAGGCACGCCTTTTGTTTTTGACCAGTCGTAACCAATGGCAGGACTTATATTCCAGACAGAATCATCTTCACTTTTTTTAGAAATAACAGCAGGATTAGCAACATCAGTTTTATTTTTGATGTTGTCAATATCCATAAAAGCCGCACCAGTTTTTACTCCGAAATACAGACCTTTAGGCATTGAAGGGGATTCTTCTGCATGAGCCGTTGAGACTAAAGCACAGACACAAACAGCACTTAGAAGAAAAGATTTAAAATTCATAGTTCAAAACTCCGTGTTTTATTATTTAAAACAAAAACGACTGCCTAAAATCGGCAGTCGGGGAGTTAGTAAACCATATCTTCAGGAATGGCAGAGTAGCCTTTAGTCAAAAGAGACTTGGACATACGCTACACTCTCCCCGACCATAAAGATCGGGGATACTCATTTTTTACAGTGCTAGTATCCTTAGTAGCACTGCTGAAGATAAGGGGTTACTACGCCCCGAAATGTAGATTTATTCCTACATTTCAAGGTTGAGTTTAGACGATTTAATTTTTTTATGCAAGATAATTTGTAGTAGTTCATTAACATCGCCCAACACTCCCTCGTCATGCTGAACTTGTTTCAGTATCTACTTCTTTTACCTGAGAAAGAAAAAAGGAGATCCTGAACTAAATTCAGGATGACGATTGAGGTGGAAATTCCACTTGTCATTCTCGAATTACAGATTCGAAAATCTAGCCTTTTTGGCTGTATCACTGGATAATTAGATATACTGTCCACAGAATTTATGTGAGTTTTAGGAATGGGTAAGTTTAAAAATTCCTGCAAGCATCTAAATCTATTTCAATAGGCCAATTTAGACCTTCACAGGTAGACTTCTGAGTTCTTATTTTTTTGATTGTGTCTCTGATTTCTTCATCTTCAAAGGCTTTGTTCTTAACATCTACTGATGGGTAAACAATCATGCCAAGATGAATATCCAATGGCAAAAGATACTTTAATTTTTCATTTTCTTCTTTTTTTAAGGAGTTGCGATATTCATAAGTAGGTTCTTCCGCTTCTTTCTGTTCCATGTAAAGAATTCTCCATTCTGATTCGGAATAAAGATCATAATTTAAGATATACCTTCCACTTTCTTCTCTTGTTTCATGCATTTGCTTAAAAAAATTCAGTAGTTTTTTATCTTTTAACTGTTCTTTGCATGCTTCAAGAAGAGGGTCTTTAACCATATTCCCATTTTTCTTGATTCCGTAATAAATCAAAGGTCGACCACCACGATTAAAAACAAAGAACCTTTTCATGCCTATACCAAGTCGCCCAAATTTTTTTGCATGTCGTCTGGCTTGGGAAAGACGTAATTCTGTAAAACATGTTTGGGGAACTTTAGGTGCATCTAATTCTGGATATTCTTCAGTATCTTCTGTCATCCAAAAACCATGCTTTAGGATACCTCGCAATCTCTCTATGTATTTATCTGTCGTTTTTGGGTCTGTTTTTGATTGCGGATCGTTGCTCCATTCATGAGTTTCAATGTCTTTTCCTGTCCAATGGATTAAAAAATCTGAGTGAATGGCATAATCAACGCTTAAATTATTGTTCATGGGCTGTCTTTTTCCTTTTTATGGCAAGTAAGTATAAGAAGAATTCTGGGAACAGTATATTTAATTATGTATGTAGTTTAGGCTCTATCTGATTTAAGTTGATGCAAAAACGTTAAAAGCAACCTCCAACGTCATTATGAGAAGCAAAGCTTTCGGGTATCCAGATTCCCAGCCATGATGGCTGAGAATTGTAAATGTTATCTAATTCGATGACAGTTTTTAA
Organism: Alphaproteobacteria bacterium; assembly: GCA_030639035.1. Taxonomy (GTDB): domain Bacteria; phylum Pseudomonadota; class Alphaproteobacteria; order DAOWDM01; family DAOWDM01; genus DAOWDM01. Next base: position 115 of record DAOWDM010000251.1, on the reverse strand, counting down.
TAATAGCTATCTTGTCAAACTCAGTCGTCATCCTGAACTTGATTCAGGATCCATCTTCTTTTTTGACAGTAAAGTAAAAAGGTGGATTCTGAATTAAATTCAGAATGACGGTTGG
>DAOWDM010000041.1 GCA_030639035.1 Alphaproteobacteria bacterium | reverse complement strand
TTATCTACCATATGATACCCAATAAACGCCACAGCCAGCAATTTGGAAAAAGACAAAGAATCTGAAGCAAGAGCAGCAGCAAGAGCATCACTGTCATTTGCGTTTATAGCGTCCATTACTGACGCTTCACCGCCAATTGTAGCTGTTATCATTCCTGAAATGAGACCAAGAATTATACACATCGAGACTAAAGTTAATGCACTTTGAACTAGCATTCCCCAGCCTTTGCCAGAAAAGAATTTTGTTGATGGAAATACCCATGCGACAATAAACAACGGCATTAAACCGCCTACTATTCCAAGGCGTACAATCGCATCAATAAGATACAACGGCATTATTACAAGAATAGCAAAATAGACTAGCACAAGCACTACTCCAGAAAAAAGCATTCCAACGTCTGGTATAGGATCTAATAAGCCTACAGATAAACTTTCTATAATAAGGATAATCCCAAGCCCCATGCCTTCTGCAATAGCTTCATTCATTGTGTGAAGCATGCAAAACAAGGCTCTTCTTGATTCTTCTGAAAAAGCATTATTAACAGGGATAGGCAATAAATCTTCGGTTACACTCGCATCACAAGAACCAAGGAGAGCAGAGCCAAATTCAGTTGCTCCTTCAATTACAGGAGAAAGAAGATAACCATATATTTCAATAGCTCCTGCTTTAAGAAAGGCCGCTGCAATTATACCAGCAAACAGACGCTGCCCTGCTTTGCTCCAGAATTCAATTGGATCAATTGCTGCTACTGAGCCTACGCCTTTCATCATTTGCACAAGTAGCCAGAAAAGCAGTGCAACAGTTAAAAGACCAAGAACATCATCTTTTGTTGCTTCATAAACTGTGAAAGCATAATGACCGCATGAAACGTAAACGCCATCAAATATATCGCAAAACCAGCATGGAAGCCATGAAGCAAGTAGACCTTGAAAAGAGCTTCCTAAAGCAAAAGCAGGAGTAGGCATGCTGACGGCTAAAGCTACAAAAACTGCCAGCATATAAGCGATACATCGTGGTATTTTAATGTTTCCCTGCATGTTTTTTTGTCCTGTTTTGGTCATCAAGTTTTGCCACCTTTATCACCACCGCCGATACCTCCGCCAACTCCACCTGCCATGGAAGCAAGACCTCCGCCTGCTTTGCCCGCCGTTTCTTTAGTTGCTTTTTCTGCTGCCATTCTTGCTGCTGTTTCGCCAAGACTAGAGCCACCTGATGCAGCAGCTTTTGCAGCTTCAAATGCGAGCTTCACAATCTGAATAACAGCCGTCGCCGTTCCATCAAGTTGAGCATGAAGCGGAGCAAAGTGATTTGCTATCAATGGGGCTTTAGTACAGCTAAATAGGCAAAGTATAGCAATTCCAATAGTTTGAAGGACTAAAAGACCTCCATTCAAGGCTTCAACCAGATAAGAAGGAGGAGTAGCAGAATCTAACTCAGCCGCATTGCCAAATTGTCCAAGAACATGAATCATTGCAGATGACATCAGTCCAAGCATTACAGTCATTACTACAAGATTCATTCCAGAATTTAAGCACATTTTAAAGCCAGCTTTTGCAAAAAATCTTGTTGATTCAAAAACCCAGCTTGCAATAAATAAAGGCATAAGAGCTACGACTATTCCAAGACGTATCACAGCATCAATCAGATATAATGGGAAAATTATGTCTGCAACAGTCAAGGCAAGCCACGCTATTACTCCGCCAATAAAACCAAACAACTGACTGCTGTCAGCAATACACATCATTTTAATACACGCCATTTTTGCGTTTATAAGAGCCGAACTCATAGAACCGATAAGACAGCCTATTGTTTCCCCAACTCCAGGAGGAATTGCTGCGTTTATATCACCTGGTAATAAGCTTGGTGTAGTGCATGTTCCGCCAGTTAGAGCTGCTGCGAATTCAACACAGCCTACAATAATAGGATACACCGTATAGTTCACTGCCCACATAGTGTTTTCCTGAGAGCTTAGAACAACAGAAGCAAATACAAAAATGAAAATAGTCTTACTAACTTTAGTCCAAAATTCACCAACATTCTGTGGAGAAAATGAAGAAATATGCTTAAGTATATTTATAGCAAGCCATAGCCCAAAACCAATAGCTAGCAACCCTTTTGTTGATGAGCATAAAATAGTATAAGTTGTTGAAGCCCAAGAATTTACTCCGTCATATACCAAAGAAAACAACTGGCAAGTCCAGCAATCAGCTAACAATTCGATTTCAACGTCAGCCAAAGGTCTTTTACATTCCATGCATGACGTTGTAACGATAGCTATAAAGACTACCGATAATATTCTGAATACTTGTTTTAACTGGCTATGTCTCATTATTGTACTCATTGTTCGCTCCATTTTGGAGTGGTTTTTGAACCGCCTGTAGACACGTCTGGTTTGCTAGAATTAGCCTCCTCAGTAGCACTTTGTTTGCTAGAATTAACATCGGTATCAGCTTTTTTTACATTATTCTTGAAGCTTTCTGGCTTAATCCCTTCCCTAAAATTTTGCTGTGGTTTTTCGCTTTTACCTTTAAATTTATTAACGCTTGCTGGTTTTGAAACACTTCCTCCGCTGTTTACAGTCGTTTTTCCTTTACCGAGTGATTGTATTTTGTCGACACCTTTGCCTATGCCTCTTTTTGCTGCCTTTCCACCAACTCTAGCTGTGCTTCCTGCAACTGCTTGTATAGCAGTTACCATACCTCCGCCAACTCTTGCCATAGAGTTCATGCCACTTGAACCCATTTCAGAATAATTGTCCGCAATTCCTGGGACTTTACCGATAAGGAATATTCCGATAATTCCAGCAACAATCAATTTTGGTAGAACAAGAAGTTCCAAGGACATCATATCTGCCAGATGACCTGGATCAGGATCGTTCAATGCGTTAAGAAGATCAGGATTGCTGTTAAGAACATCAGTAATCATTGTTGAGATTAACCCTAGCACAAGGCACATGCAAATAAGGACTATCATGCTGTTTACCAGCATTGCCCAGCCTTTTTTAGCGAACCATTTAGTAGACGGGAAAACCCATGCGACAATAAACATTGGAACAAGAGCTCCAACAACACCAAGCCTAAAACAAGCATCTACCATATAAAACGGCATCATTATAATGATAGCAAAGAAAACAATCATTATAGCAAGTCCGCCAATAATAGAATTAATATCTGGAAGTTTTGGTGGTATTAGCTCAAACTTTATACCTTCAATAAATGTAACCCAACCTACAGCAACACCTTTTGCAACAGACTTATTCATTTCATCAATAATACAGGAAAGAGCGTTTAAAGTTCCCTCTGAAAAAACAGAATTAGCCATAGGTGTAAAAGACAACCCGCCTCCATCACATGAACCACCGATAATTGCTGATGCAAAACCAACCGCCCCTTGTATCATTGGAGACATTACATAGCCATAAACTTCACTCGCTGATGCCATAAGCAACGCTGCTGCTATAACTCCAGCGAACATTCTAGCTGTAATCTGCTTCCAGAAATCGGCTGCATCAAATTCAGCAACAGAACCGATAACGTCCATTGATTTTCTGCTAAACCATAAAAGCAAACCTACTGTAAGCAGCATCAAAGCATCTTCATTTACTGAAATATAAGCACGATATGAATAAGTGCCAACAGCCCTGAAAACAACGTCAAATATAGGGCAGAACCAGCAAGGAGCATAATCAGCAATGACCTCGGGCACACTTTTAGAAGCAAAAGCAGGCAAAGTCGTTACAAAAAATGCAACAACGGAAAGAAAAATTCTTTTTACTGCCATAACTTTCATTTTTTAGACTGCCTTTCTATTCTTCAGGTGTTTCTTTAGAAAATTCTTCTGCTGACGCTATAGGAGCATCGGGCATTTTTATATTAGAGTCTTTTCCTTCGCCTTTTCCTGCTTTATTGCCTGCTTTTTTAACAATATTGTTGAATTTATTCATTTTAGCTCCACCAGCTGCCGCTTTTCCTGCTCCACCTGCCGCTGCTCCTGCACTGCCTGCTCCACCTGCCGCTGCTCCTGCTCCACCTGCTGCTGCTCCACCTGCTGCTGCTCCTGCTCCGCCTGCTGCTGCTCCTGCTCCACCTGCTGCCGCTGCTCCGCCTGCTGCGGGTGCTGCTGCTCCAGCAGTAGCAACTGTTGCGACTACAAGCACGGCTGCTTTAGCTGCTGCCTGCAAACCTTTACTCATAGCTCCACCTGCCTGAGCCATTGAATCCATAGAAGAAGAATCCATTTCAGAGAAATGACTTCCAATAACAGGAACTTTGCTGACTATGAAAACACCAATAATCCCACAAGCAATTAGTTTAATGCCAATAAGTCCCGAAGTGTTGTTAGCTCCTGCAATTAATTCAGCTAATGTTTTAGGATTCGATTGAGCAAACGCACCCGCAACAGCAGGGTCATTCATTACCAAATCATCAATCATAGCTGTAATCAGCCCCAAAACGATACACATGCAGATGATTATCATCATGCTGTTTACAAGCATTGCCCAGCCTTTTCCTGCAAACCATTTGGTCGAGGGAAAAACCCAAGCAATAATGAACAACGGCATAAACGCCCCTACAACTCCAAGACGCACACAGCTATCAAGAATATAAAAAGGCACAATAAGCATTAACCACACATAAATAAGAATGATTGCAATTCCATACCCCATCATCGCTAAATTAGGGAACAGAGTTAAAGGACCGCCCCAAGATGCACATAAACATGAAATCCCAATACCCAAACCACGAGCAACAGAGCTGTTTAACTCTTCAATAATACAATGCAGAGAGTTCAAAGTACCTTCTGAAAAAGCAGAGTCAGCCATAGTTGTAAATGAAGCCCCTCCGCCATCACATTTTGAAACGCCCCCTTGTTCTAAAAGAGCAGAACCATAACCAGCAGCACCTTCAATCATTGGAGACATTAAGTAACCATAAACCTCAGCAGCATTTGCAGAAAGCAATGCTCCAGCAAAAACAGCTGCAAAAAGACGAGCGTTCACACCTTTCCAGAAATCAGCAGGGTCAAATCCTGCAACTGAACCCATGGCTTCCATCAATTGTCTTAAAAGCCAGAATAAAATGCAGATAGTAAGCAAGCTAAAAGCTTCACCACTGACATTTGTATATGCAATGTATGAATAAGAACCAGCGGCTTGAAAAACTATGTCAAATATAGGACAGAACCAACACGGAGTAACCTTTGCCATAATCTCTGGAACACTGCTGCACCCAGCAAAAGCTCTACCATGGAAAAGAAACAAAGTTGATAAGAAAACGCACACAGAAACGGCGACAGAAAAGAATCTGTTTCTTTTTGTTCGTATGATATCTACCTTTATCATCTGCCACTCCTTAAATCTAAACTATATAATAATGTATTATAGTAGCCCTATGTATGAAACTTTTTTTATCAGAATATGTCATAAATAATGCAGTGTAACAGAAAGTCTCAATAAAACAAAGAGTTATGCATTTTTCTGCTTTGTAACAAAAGCTTTTTGATTGAAATATTAAACTTTCGTGATTGTATAGACAAAACGATATGTTTTCGTGTAAGATAAGGAATACTGAGATACTATGAGCAGGATAGACATATGAATAATGATAATGCAGATAAGAACGTAATTGTAACGGATATGCCAGCAGGAACTCTGTCTGACATGCCATCTGGTACGTTATCTGATGAAAAAGCAGGAATAGCTTCAGATAAATCCATGGGGGCTTCAACAGATGAAGGCATAGGAATCGTTACGGACGAAGGCATAGGAACAGTTACGGACGATAAAGTAGGAAAAGTAGAAGAAGCTAAATTTTACAATGACGAAGAAGCAAAGCCTGAAAAACCACGAGGTCAGCACCATGACATTAGAATGCAGGACATATGCGAAGCTTTGTTTGAAATGGGGCTTACTGCTGCAACTAACAAGTGGTCAGATTGGATGGCAAGGCTTGAAGTTGAATTTGATAAAATGGACTCAGGTTCTGAAAAAACAGGCAGCTCTAAAGACCCTATACATGGTAAAATTGATATTCCTGAGCTTCCAACAGAAAAAAATGCTGTGCGTAATGCTGATGTTCCAGAAAAAAACGCTGTTCGTAATGTAGATGTTTCTGAAATGACTCTTGAAGAAGCACAGATACGCAAAGCAGAGATTACCAAAGAAGGTGTTGAAAACAAAAAGGCTATTGACGGTGCGGGCGAAATAGTAGGGCAGTCAAGAAATGAGCAAAAAGGTTTAAAGCCAGAACTAACAGCAGAAATTCTTAAAAAGAACAAAGGTCAAAGAATGTGAAGCTTTTTCGTTGTCTTTTTATTGGCTGTGCTTGTGGTGCAATATATTTTCCTGCCATCATTAATTACATCAGAAAAATTGGAAAAGGTTTTGATGTTTTGTCAGTTGAACACTGGGAGCGTCTTTTCCAGCATTACCAAAACGGTTGGATTCCAATAGATAACGACCAAAGAATCTTTGTTGCTGTTTTAATAGGTTTTATGCCAGTTTTTCTTTTAATTTGGTTCGCTGTTTGTAAAGTTGTTAAAAATAGATTTCAGTCAACTGCATCAGAAATAGCACCAGTTGTTGATAAAGGGTTATCTGCAATAGCTCTACAACATAAACCTGTTTTAATTGCGACACCGCAAGCAAAAAGAATACTTCCAGCAAAAGCTTCACCAGCACCTAAAACGGAAGATGAGCATCTTGAGAAGCTAGCGAAGTCATATAAAATGGGTAAAATAATATTTAAAGCTTTTATAAATACGTCCTCTGCTGTTTCTAAAAAGTTTGGTTTTCAACAGCCTGAATTTAAAACTGATATAAAAGAACTAAGCGATAACCCTACACCTGAACAAATACAAAAAATGAAAAATGATATGCAGACATTTAATCAGTTAATGCAATCTTCAGGAATATCCTCGTATTCTGAAAAAGATTTTAATCCTCAGGAAATGCTGGATATTATAAGGCAAGAACCTGAACCAATAAAGCGTGAAGCTGCTGCTCTTGGATTTAAGCAAATAATGATATTTTTTGAAGAACAACGAAAAGAAGACGAAAAAGCAATAGATAACAGGCTTGCTGAATTAGGGAATACGCTAAATGCGACAATTATTTAATCTTTTAATTGGCATTGGTATGGGGTATTTCTATTTTCCATGGGTGCAGGGATTTGTAAAAAACAAATGGAACAATTTTGAAATAAGTAATGTTAATCACTGGAGTGAGTTATGGAAACTTTGGCAAAGTGGTGAATGGAAAATTGACAATGCCAGTGATTACTTTTTTGTTATAGCTTTGCTTGGTTTTGTGCCTTTGTTTGTGGTTGCATGGCACGGTGTATGTTGGATAGTTTCAGATAAAACTGTTGTTGTAAAAGAACAAACAAAAGATTCCGATGTCAAAGCTCCTCCTGTTCCTGTTTCTGTTCCTGTTTTAGAAGAAGAAAACAGTTCAGTCTTAGAATTATTAGGTTCACAGAATCGTCCTCCAGCACTTAGAACAAAAATTCCGCTACCCAAAAAACAAACAACAACACCTGTTACACAAGCTCCTGTTGCCACACCTGTTGTACAAGCTCCTGTCGCTCCTGTTGCTACGCCTGCTGTGCAAGCTCCTGAGAAAATATCATTATCGAGCAAAGAACTGCTTGATGCTCTTGGAATGATAATCAAAAAGTCAGGCTTTGAAGTTTTTCAGAATGTTGCAATTAACAAACAGAACGTACAGTTTGTAGCTGTTTCAGCTAATAATGTTACTCTTCTTAATATGATGCCAGATGGAGAAGAATGGGTTGCTGATGAGGAAGCTTTCAATAATGAGCCTCCAAGTTGGTTTTCTGAAAATGATTTCTATCCTTCACCAGTCTGCTTATTAAAACAAGCAAAAGATGTATTGAGAAAACACTTAAAAACAATACTTCCTGAAGAATATAGTTTTAACATTAACGCTATCCTTGTTATAGGAGCAGGAAAAGTGTTAAATGCAGATTCTATGCTAAAAGTATGGGAAGGTATGAACGTTTCTGTGGTAAGATTTGCAGACGGTTCGCCTGAAACATTGCCACGGTTGGCAGAAAAACTAATTGAAACAGAAATATCAGAAGCACCTGACAGATTCGTGGAATTAGTGCAAGAAGCAATAACAGCAACAGCAACAGCAACAGCATAAAAGGCTTTAAAATTAAGCGTTAAGTAAGTTGAAAAATGTCAAAAGTTTACAGTTTAAAATTAGCTAAAGCAAAGAAAGCTATTGATATTACGCTTCAGTGTGGAGGTGTGCCTTGTCTCCTTTAGCTTATATTTCCAGAATAGTTTTTATCGGAGCTGTATGGAGCATCGTCTACTTGGGCGTAATGCGTTCTATAATGATTAATGCTTGGATGTTCGATTTTGCGAAATATAAACATTGGAAATACATTTGGAATCTTTGGGTTCATGGCTGGATTATTGATGAACCGACAGAATGGTGTTTTATTATAACAATCTTTATGTTTATTCCTATATGGCTAACACTTTGGACTGCTGTTTGCTCTGTTCCTTGGGGCTCATGGTTTATGCTTATTGTTTGCTTTCCATTTGAATTAGCACAAAAAAAGAAAAAAGAACCGCCTCCTTTGCCTAAAATGAAAGGTAAGAAAAAAGGGAAGAAAGATAAGAAAAAAGAACGTCCACCCGCTATGCGAACAAGAAGTAAAGACGAAGATGAGGAGGACGAGGAGGACGAAGAAGAAGACATAGATGAGGAAGATGATGATTTTTCTGATTTAATGGATGCCGATGACGAAGAAGATGATGATGATGAAGAGGAAGATTATGAAGCTCCTCCTGTAAAGAAAAAGAAAAAGAAAGCTAAAACTAAAAAAGCAGCTCCTACTAGCAATGAAGTTGATGAAATTATTGAATCGGCAGGATATGAGCTGATTTCAAATGTAACTATAAAAGGCTGTAAAATAGACTTTGTTGCTATATCAGAAGATGATATAGCTCTTTGTCTTGTTGATGATAAGGAAGGCGATTGGCTTGCAGACGAAGAACGGTTTAACGATGAAGAGCCGTTATGGTTTTCTGAAAGCAATCATCGTGTTTCTCCTGTTCGTCAAGTACTTGATGCCAAAGAAATTCTTGAAGAAACTCTTAGCGATATGAAAGAAAATATAGATGTGAATGCAGTCGTTGTAATTAAGCAGGGTGCAGTAATAAATGCCGAAGACATGCTTGATATTTGGAGTGATCTTGATGTAACCGTTGCTCGTACTGCAAATGGAAAGCCAGAAGAGCTACAGAAATTTGCTAGCATTCTACCAGATAACAACGATAACGATGTTCCTGATAGGGTTATAGAGTTTGTTAGAAAAGCCATTAATGACAGTTAAATGACAAAACAGATAACTTCTAGTATTGCCTTATGGTTTTGTATTAAAATAACTTAAATAACGATAATATATCAGGGGATT
>DAOWDM010000253.1 GCA_030639035.1 Alphaproteobacteria bacterium | reverse complement strand
GGTTCACATGTTCTTGAAGACTTTATGTCAAAAGATTTCTTAGAAGCTGTCTTTAATATAAATGAAGGTGAAGAAAGCGGAATGATTGAGACAGAAAAAGGCTCTTTCATTTTAAGAGTGGATTCAGTTACTCCTCCAACAGCAAAACCTTTTAAGGCTGTAAAAACTCAAATAATCAACATATGGAAACAAAAACAAAAAAACATCGCTGCAAAGAAAAAAGCAGAAACTGTCCTTGCTGGAAAAGATTTTTCAAAAGCTACTAAAAAAGCAGGTCTTAAAACAACTGTTTCTAAAGCTGTTACTAGATTTGAAAAAGAAAACCTTGCTGCAAATGTTACCGCTAAACTGTTCAGCTTGAATCTAGGAGAAACTTTTATGACTCCAGTAAATGGCGGATATATGATTTCAAAACTAAAGGAAATAATCCCAGCTGATTCCAAAAAAGACTCCAAAGGATATAAAAAAGTAAAAGCAGATATTCTAAATGCTATTACTAATGACCTGCTGTCCGAATATATAACAGCTAAAAGCTCACAATACGATATAACCGTAAATGATGCTGTCATTAAAGAAGTTTTTGATATCACTAAATAAAAAGTGTAAGTGTAATCCAATTCTTTATGGAAAAATTTCAACAATGTTTCGAATACTTGTTCTTTTTATTATATGTGTCTTAACAACAGCCTGTGCTTCTGGTTCGTACAAATGGTATAAGCCTGAACACGGAATGAGACAGTTTACAGAAGACCATATGTCCTGCCTTAATAGCGGTGATTTTTTTCCATTTAGTTCCCCTAATGTTTTTGCAGGTTCAAAACAACCTGACTTAAGAGCAGATTGGGACGGAATATGGGCTAGTTTTTCTCCTTATCCAGGAGCTCCTCCAGTTAATGTCGGGAGTCCCAATAACTCTTTTACCGTAAGCAAAACCATTTATAAATTTTGCATGAAGCATAAAGGATATAAACTCCTTGATGATTAGGGGTGTTCTTTTCATTAATGTAATTGTAAAGTCCAACAAGTCGTTTTTAGTTAAATATAATTTATACAAAGTGAATGTTCTTTTTCTATGATTAAATCTCAAACAGGTCATGTAGTTTTACAAGTATTGCCACAACTTGAAACAGGCGGTGTCGAGCGTGGTACAGTTGACACAGCACTAGAACTTAAATCAGCAGGTTGGAAACCAATCGTAGTTTCTGCTGGTGGTTCTATGGTGTACGAGCTTAAACGTGCAGGTATTGAACATGTTGAAATGCCCGTACATTCAAAGAATCCGTTTGTTATGTACTCAAATATTTCTCGTCTTGCTAAGCTGATAAAAGAAAAAAATGTCGACGTTGTTCATGCAAGGTCAAGAGCTCCAGCATGGAGTGCAATGTACGCCACCCGTCGTACAGGAGCAGGTTTTGTAACAACATTTCACGGAACTTATAACTTTGGAGCTTGTGGTCTTAAGCGACTTTATAACAAGATTATGACTAAAGGTTCTCGAGTTATTGCTATTTCCAATTTTATTGCAAAACATATAACTGATGAGTACAAAACAGATTCTAACAAAATCCGCATTATTCATCGAGGAATAGATATATCTCGTTTTGATCCTGCAAGAGTTACAGCTCAAAGAATCATCAAGCTTTCAAACCAATGGAGGCTTCCTGAGGACAAACCAGTTATAATGCTACCTGGCAGGTTGACAAGATGGAAAGGTCAAGAAGTTCTTATAAAGGCTTTATCTAAAGTTAAAAACAAAGAAATACGTTGTTTACTTGTCGGTTCTGACCAAGGACGCACTGGCTATCGCAAAGAACTGGAAAGGCTTGTAAAAAGATGCAATCTGGAAAGTGTCGTTCATATTGTTGATTCATGTAATGACATGGCTGCTGCATATATGCTGACAGATATTGTTATATCAGCCTCTACAGATCCCGAAGCTTTTGGCAGAGTTGCAGTTGAAGGGCAGGCTATGGGGCGTGTTGTAATTGCAACTAATCATGGCGGAGCAAAAGAAACTGTAATTCCTGAAAAAACAGGACAGCTTGTGCCTCCTAATGACCCAGAAGCTATGGCTAAGGCTATTGAATGGGCTCTTTCATTGAACGAGGAAAATAGGCGTTTAATGGCTGGTGAGGCTGTCAACAATGCTAGAACTAACTT
>DAOWDM010000106.1 GCA_030639035.1 Alphaproteobacteria bacterium | reverse complement strand
TGTCTTTTTTAATTGGATTTAATACATTGTGTCTTTTTAAGTTGCCGTCCAAAGAAAATATATCAATTGGGAAATTCAGTCTTTCAGGCAATGTTTTAGGTGCTGTATGGCTGATTGCGTCTGCTTTATTTTTCACAAGCGTTAATGTCTTTGTCAAACAAGCAGGCATAGAACTGCATTTCTTTCAACTGGTTTTTTTCAGGTGTTTGTTTCAGTTTTTGATTCTTTCTCCTTTTTTATTCAAGCACGGTATAAGACTTATGGCGACGAATAAAGTCCGCCTTTATTCTCTACGCCTTTTTTTCGGCATTATAAGTCTGATGATGCTCTTTTATGCTATTACAAACATTCCTCTTGGCATGGCTGTATCTATTACTTTTAGCCGTAGCTTGTTTATAATTATATTTGCAGCTCCTCTTTTGGGGGAAACTATAGGCTGGCGTAAAGGTTTAGCCACATTAATAGGTTTTATAGGCGTAATTCTTATTATAAGACCTGACGTGTCAGGACTTTCACTACCTGTTATAGCTGCCCTTGCTACGGCTGTAAGCATAGCTCTTACATACATTTTTATAAAAAAACTAGCTGCAACTGAAAATCCTGTTGCAATGATGCTTTGGTTTTCTTTGGTAACCGCAGTAGTCTCTTTTGTACCTGCTCTTATGAATTGGCAGCCAGTAAGTCTTGAAAATCTAACGCTGCTTGCTCTTACTGCCGTATCTGGCTGTATCGCTCAATTTTGTGCTATCCGTGCATATTACTACGGAGAAATAACTATAATTGGACCTTTTGATTATTTCCAAATAATTTTTGCAGGACTTGCTGGATATATCTTTTTCTCTGAAACACCAAGTATATGGACTGCAATAGGTGCAGGAGTAATAATTTCTTCCACCTTCTACATTCTACGCAAAAAATAAAAAGCTATGTTGTATAATAGTGTTGCTATTTGACATGTTTTCACCACATACACGTCATTGTGAGGAGCGTTAGCGACGTAGCAATCTCTCTTTTGCTACATTCACAATGAGATTCTCAACAAAGCTTTGTTCCTCAGAATGACGGCTGTGTTTTAACAGCAACGTTATTGTGTAACATAGTCTTTTTTATTACTCCAAATGCTCACCAGCATAAATTCCCCAAAACTCGCCGCGTTTTAGCCAACCTTTGTATCTATTTATTTCAACATAGCAATATTCTGACCGTTTCGGACATTTCTGGAGTTTTCCAATAACTCCAGACTCAATATGAGCTACAGCAGAAGCATCTTTGGATTCTTTATTACGCAAAGTTCTTTTTATACCTGAGATTCTTATAGTACGCTGACCTGAAAGCATTGTTTGATGAATCCAACCTTCTGAACCTTCCCAATCACGAACTTTCCGCCAGTTATCAAACTCGGCTATTATTTCTATTGGCATGTCTCGTTTAAGATAAATCCATTCTATTGGATATCGCACCCCAGGACCTGTTCGCATATTAACTAAATCTGACCGCAGAGAAACAAACCGAGGCAAAGGCAAACCGCTCATTTTAGGAGAAGCCACTGCCGATTGTGAAAACAGGATAAAAGCAAACAAAGATGCAAAAAAAAGTTTGTTCATGTATTTAAATGCCTTTAAAAAAACAATTATTATTAATCTGAATTATATATAGATTTTAAATCAAGACAAATCAAGCTCGGGCAAATCAAATTGTGTCTTTGCCAGATTGTAGTAATGCCCCTTAAAGCCCATGTTTTTAATATATTCAGGGTCGATGAGCTGTTTATGAGTTCCCTCTTCCTGAACTTGTCCGTCATCAATATAGCAAATCCTGTCAAGATCCATGATAGTGCTTAAACGGTGGGCAATGGTAATTGATGTTCGGTTTCGCATAACGAGTTTAAGCTGTTCAGTTATACGCAGTTCAGATTCATTGTCCAACGCACTCGTAGCCTCGTCAAATATCATAATTTTCGGCTTGTGATACAAAGCACGAGCAATACAAATACGCTGTCGTTGACCGCCTGAAATTCCCATTCCTTTTTCACCTATTAAAGTCTGGTATCCAAGCGGATAATTGATAATAAACTCATCTGCTCCAGCAAGGTGAGAGGCTTCTTTCACAAGCTGCATGTCAGGAGATGGGTCTCCCAATGCGATGTTTTCAGCAACACTGCCTGAAATAATAAAGCTGTCCTGAAGCACAACGCCAATATTTCGACGTAGTGAATAAATATCCATTTCGTTCAGGTTTCTGCCGTCAATATGGACTATGCCTGAATTTGGACGGTTAAAGCCTAGAATTGTCTTGGCAATAGTGCTTTTACCACAGCCTGACGGTCCAACGAATGCAATATGCTCCCCAGGTTCAATCGTTAGGTTAAACTCACGCATGACATACTTGGTTTTATCATCTGTAGTATAGCTGAAATTCACATCTGTAAATTCAATACGCCCCTTCATTGAGCGAATTCTAACAGGTATATTTTCAGGGTCAGAAACTGCTTGCTGTTCAGGTTCTACAATTAAAACGTCCCCTACACGGTCGACCGCAATACGTACTTCTTGAAGCTGATTCCATAAATCCACCATTTGCAAAACAGGTCCTGTAACAAGCCCCATCAGCATGTTAAAGCCCATTAACTCACCAATGGTCAAAGAGCCAGCCATAACCTCGTTAGCACCTATCCACAAGACAACAATAGTTGAGCCTAAAGATGCGAATCCGAACAAACTTTGTGAAGTAAGAATAAGTTTTTGTTGCTTAAATGAGCGGTTTACATTTTTAGAGAAAGTTTCTTCCCATCTGGCTCGTGCAAAATATTCATTAGCCGTTGCTTTTATTGTTTCAATACCATTTAAGGACTCAATAAGAAAAGACTGCGACTGCGTACCTGTTAAAAAGATTTCCTGAGCGATTTTCTTAATTTTTGGAGTGAAAAAAGTTACAATACCGATATAAATCGGAATAAAGAATATAACAACCAGCGTAAGCTTGGTGTTATATGCGAACATCATCATAAAATAGATGGTAATCATAAGCAGATTCAAAAGAACGGTAATTGAAGAGCCTGCTATAATGGCACGGATTTTCTGGTTTTCACCAAAACGAGCAAGAATCTCACCTTTGTTTCTTGTCATAAAAAAGTCCATCGGCAGGCTTAATATATGACGATAGAATTCACTCATTAAACGCATGTCTATTCTAGCTGTTGTATGAGCTAAAAGCAGACTCTGAGAAATAGATGTCAAGGTGCTGAAGACCGATACTAAAACCATTCCTGACAGCATCATATTCAGCAGACTTACATCGTGATGCACAACGACCGTGTCCACAATAGTTTGAATAAACAGCGGTGATGCCAGTCCTAAAATATTGATAATAAGAGCCGCAAGAATAGCTTCTGCAAAAAATTTCTTATGAGGAAGAATATAGTTGATAAAGTGCATATACGGATTTTTCGGAGGCTCTTTCTGCTCAAAAGCCTGTGTAGGTTCAAAAGCAATGAACATTCCGTGTTCAGGATTAGTTTCTGCTACACCAGCGATTTTAGCAGCAGACCATGAGGGAAGAAAATCTTTCTTCTTGATGAATTTAACACCTTTGTCAGGGTCGGCAATCTGCACGCCTTTATCTGTAACTTTGTAAACAACTACATAATGATAGCCTTCCCAGCTTATAATTGCAGGAAGCTGCAAGTCTTTCATTGCTTCATAATCAAGAGAGTACGCCTTAGCTCTAAAGCCGATAACCTCGGCAGCCTTTATCAAGTTATCTGGCGTTATCATTTTGCCTTCAAGGGCAGTTAGTTCTTTTATTTGACCAAGGGAAAAGTTTTTATCGTAAGCATTGCAAACCATTGTCAAACAGGCAACGGCTGTTTCTTCCTCTCGGCTTTGCCTGATAATTGGATATTTGGAAACTTCTTCTTTCTTTTCAAGCTGTTTAAAATCTTCTTCAGTCAAACCTTCAGCTAGTTTAATTCTAAGGTCAAGACCTTCAGAACGTTTGCGAATATTCAGTTCTTCTTCTTCATACTGCTGCAGCTCTACAACACGTTCACGCAAACGCTCATGTATTTCAGGGTTTATTTCTAAAATTTGTTTTACAGCTTCCTGCTTGATAACAAGAACTGTAGAATCGGACAAAGCCTTTGCAGTATGCTGCTGCAAGCCTTCCTTGCTGATTTCAGATAATGCACCACTTTCACCAATAATTGCACCATGACGCACCTTGTCCAGAGAAATAGTCTCTCCTGAAACAGCTTTGCAGGTAAGCTCTACAATGCCTTTTTCAATATAGTAAAGTCTAGGGTCTGACTTGCCTTGAACATAAATAGCTTTGCCTTCAGGAATGTTTTTTACGCCCAAGTTTCCTATGATGACCATAAATTGTTCAGGCGTATATTTTGCTTTGCCGAGCATTGCCTTTATGCGGTAACTGACTTCTATTAAGCCAACGTGGCTTTTAAAATGCTCTTCCATAGCCTGATTATTTGGTAGCATTGCTCTTATTTTATCGCTAGGAATAAAAAACATGCTGACAGGTTCAATAGCAATAAAGTCATTTTGCCACTCAACTTTACGCAGCATTGACATCTCACCTATGGAATTTTCTTCTTCAAGAACGTCAATGCAGGTTATTTTACCTTCGCTAAATTTTTTAACACGCACTTTTCCTGAATAGATAACGTACATGCCGTCTACAGGCTCTCCCTGTTTAGCAATAACGTCATCTTTTTCAAAATTCCTCACCTCGACAAGAGGTTTGATTTTCAGTTTGTCCTTTGACGGAAGAACGTTGAACATAATATTTGTGTCGAGAACAAACTGGACAGCTTCTTTTGCTATATTAGTCATATTGTGTTTCCTCGTTTATTCTTCATCTTCTGGGTTTTGAAAGAACTTTGATACTGGTGCGAACACCAGCTCTATAAGTCTTTTTTCTCCAGTTTTAATTTCAGCAACACCTTCAAGACCAATTTCAAGGTTTTTCTTTTTGCCCCCTCGTTTGCTGATGGTTTCTTTTTTCAAGGCAATTTTCACTACATACATAGATTCCTGCCCGTCTATTCCACCAGGTTTTGTAGCTATATCTATAAGATTGCCCTTCTGAATACCGTATTCCTGATAAGGATAGGCAAAAAACTTGATTTTTACAGGCTGCTGGAATTTTAGATTGCCTATGTCCTTGTTTGCTACATATGACTGCCCTACAAGAGCAGCACTAGCCTTAACAACCGTAACCAAAGGCTGACCTGCTGTGATAATCTCACCACGTTTAACGTAAATATCTGTAACAACACCGTCGAAAGTTGCCCTGTACTTTGCAGAATTAGCATCATAAGTTACACCTCTAACCAAAGTATTTGCATTCTCCAGCTTGTTTTTAAGTCCAGCAATTTTGCTTTTTAATTTTTTGTTGTCCCTATCACGGTTTTCTTTGGTTTTCCTGATTTCCTCTACTAGTTTTTCTTTAGCAAATGGGCTGTCAAGTTTTTCTCTATTCTGTTTTTTAGTCTGAAGAGTCAGCAGAATTGTCTGAATTTCACTTTCAGAGTCATTTACAGCTTTTTCAAGGTCATCAACTTCCTGTTTAGCACTTTCATATTCAGTAATTGTGATGTCTCGTGTTTTGTATAGAGAAGTTTTAACTTTATAACGTTTTCTGGAGGTTTTTAGCTTGCTGATATAGTTTCTTTTACCTCGTTTTGCAACTTTCAACTGTTCTTGTGTCTGTTTTATCTGAGCATTTAAATTTGCTTTGTTTGTGTCTCTGGTTTCTTCAAAATTGTGAAGGTCTTTTTCCAGTTGTGAAAGCTTGAACTCATAGTCTTTTTTGCTGTTTTCAAGCCTGTCTTCTGTATCATTGATGTCTCTTATGATAGCTTCCTGTTCGGGGCTTGATACAGCTCGTATTTGTTCTTGAACTACAGCAATCGGGTCGCCAGCTTTGATAAAAGCGTTTTCTTCGGTCAAGAGGTCAATCACCATACCGCCGCCAACAGCCTGAATAGTTGAAGACTCTCTTTGCAGTTGAAGCGGAGCGACAACAATAATGTTCTTTGTTGCCCAAAAAGAATAAAAAAAGCTGACCATTACAATAATAAATATCAGATAAATAGGACCACGCAGAATATACCCTGGAGCTCGATAAAGAAGTGTTGCAGCCTTTATTGGGTGCTTGATTTGAGCTGCTGACAGTTCTCCTGTTGTAACTGCCCCTTTTTTTTGTTGAGCCACTATTCAACCTCTCCTATAAAAATAAAAAACATTCCGCATATAAACATTATGCAGAAGCAGAATGAACTTCATTATTCAGCCATTCATTAAAAATCTGGTCGTGTATCCAATAAGAGACAGAGTTGTTAAGTTCACCATTGTTGATATGAAAAACTTTGTAAATTGTCCAGAATGAATTTTCTTGAAAAGGTTTTGTTACAGTATTTTCTTTTGCTGAAAACACTGTTTTTTCAATTTCAGGGGATAAAATACCTTTGCCGACTTCTCCTATATATCCACCAGTGTAGCGTGTGTTGCTGTCAATAGAGTATTGTCTGGCTACATTGACAAAGTCCTGCCCTTCTCTCAAGCAAGACTGAACTTCTTTTATTTCATTAGAAGATTTGCAAACAATTCTTGCAAGACAAGCAAAGGAAAACTTTTCTTTATGTTTATTAAAATAGTTTTTGATTTCTTTATCTGAAACAACTTTAGTTTTTAAGGCATCTTTTTTTATGTCAAAGAGTGTAAAAGTTTTCCATAAATCAAACGTGATTCCGTTCATTTTCAAATGGTTGTGGAAAGTTTCAGGATTATCAAACCCTGTCATCATTCGCCTTTCTTCTTGTTTTTTAGTTATTTCAGTTTCGGATATCTCTATTTTAAATTCTTTGCACTTAATATCAATAACATGACATTTAACAAGGTCATATATAGCACTACGAAAACTTCCTGAAAACTTTAAATACGCTATCGCATCGCTAACATTAATTTTTTGACCGTTAACGGTAGTAAGAACATTATCAATTTGCATGCAGTTGTTCGCTCCAAGTGTTTTCTCGTCTTAATGGCAATTACTGTACAACAGGGCTATCGAGAAAAAAACAAAAAAAAGGACGTTTATATAAAACGCCCTTTTAAAAACTACTTTTTTGAATTATTTGCAAGAAACTTGACTATGTGTTTTCTAGGTTAAACAGTGTATCAAATTTCGTTAGTAGCATTATATCAAGAACATTGCCGTGTGCTCCTCGAATAGTCATATCTCGAATGCTCTTGCTTAAACCTATTTTATGGAAACGCACAAACATTCCAAATGCAGCAGAATCTATATAGCTTACATTTGCTAAATCAAAAGTTACTTTTTTTACATCTTTGTCGTCTAAAACATTATCAAGTGAAGAAAAGTCTTTATGATCTTGGAAAGTTATATTTCCATTAATCGTTATTATCTTTTCATTAGGAATCTTGTTTATTTTATATTCCATTTTTTTAGTTCTCCCTTATTTTTGCAATGAAAGCATCAACATCATTGTTTAAATTAACAGACTCTTCTGATAGCGTACTAGCAGCTGTCAACAATTCTGCGGCAGCACGTCCTGTTTCTCCAGCAGCCTGTTCAACACCTGTAACATTGGAGGCAATTTCTTTTGTTCCAGAAGCTGTTTCCTGAACATTACGGGAAATTTCTTGTGTAGCTGCACTTTGTTCTTCCATTGCTGAAGCTATAGAAGAGTTTATTTCACTTAAGCTATTAATAATAGCCGTTATTGACTCAATTGCTTTTACAGAATCTGCTGTAGCTTCTTGAACTCCAGTTATTTGCCCAGCAATTTCTTCTGTTGCTTTTGCTGTTTGATTCGCAAGATTTTTCACCTCACTAGCAACAACGGCAAAGCCTTTACCCATATCACCAGCTCTTGCAGCTTCAATTGTAGCATTAAGAGCAAGAAGATTCGTCTGGCTTGCAATATCATTAATAAGGTCAATTACTTCGCCAATACGCCCAGTGGCTTCTAACAGCCCTTGGATTTGCTCATTAGCTCCAACAGCTTCTGTTGCTGCCTGATTTGACATCTCGGCTGCGGAATTCACCTGTTGAGCTATTTCACCAATTGAAGTTGTCAGCTCTTCCGTAGCTGTAGCTATAGTAGCAACATTAGCAGAAGCCTGCTCAGTAGCGGCGGCAGCAGCGGCTGACTGATTTGACCCTTGCTCGGAAGCAGCGGAAAGACCTTCAGCAGAAGACTGCATTTCAGTTGCAGAAGATGATACAACTTCAACAACACCTTTGATGCTAGATTCAAAATTATCTGCAAGTGCCATCATTTCATTTTTACGGTCTTCTTCAGCTTTTTTCTTAGCTTCTTCGGTTTTTTTTATGTTTTC
The DNA here is from genome assembly GCA_030639035.1 of Alphaproteobacteria bacterium. Lineage (GTDB taxonomy): Bacteria > Pseudomonadota > Alphaproteobacteria > DAOWDM01 > DAOWDM01 > DAOWDM01. Next base: position 7,745 of record DAOWDM010000106.1, on the reverse strand, counting down.
TTCTTCTCGCAGTTTTTCTCTTTCTTCTGCTTCTTTTTGTTCAGCCTCAAGCCGTTTTACTTCAATGGCATTGTCTTTGAACACCTGAACAGCACCTGACATATCTCCAATTTCATCAGTTCTATCACGAGCAGGAATTTCCACTTCAAGATCGCCTTCTGCAAGATCTCCCATTGCATTTGTCATAGCTTGTACATGAGGAACTATACTTGAAGCTATAAAGAACGCAAAAATCACACCAATAATTATGGCTATGATTGAAATAATCACTAGCGTTACTTCTGTATCCTTAACTTCAGATATGATTGCTGTGCCAAGTTCTTCCATTCTATCGTGATATTCATGGTTAATATCTTTTGCATCATTTGAAATTTCACTAGCAACATCTGCCATTTTTTTATGCACAAGATGTTCATATGTTTTTGTAGCATCAACAACTTTCAAAAAACTAGCTTCATACAATGGAACAATTCTTAAAGTTTCCTGTGCAAGACGTTTCCTTGCTGGATTCTTCAATCGTCTTTCAAGAATTTTCGAATCTTTTATAAATTCTGCAATATATTCTTTTATTATTTTAATGCGTTCATCAGAAGGGTCTGATAAATAACGGTTGGAATTTAAGCGGGCAAGCATTAATCGTTCCTGCACGAGACCTGCCATAGCAGCAGCTTCATCGTCATTGTCTCTTGTAGCTGTATGAATAATTTTTGTTATGTTTTCACGTGCTTGTTTTCCATAAACATTCATTTCTTTTTTAACAGCAGCATCACGATTCTTCTTTTCTTTTACTGCTGTATCAAAATCTGCAGCATATTCTTCAAAAAGACTCTGAATTTTTGTTGCTCTTTTTTTCATCTCTGGATTATGTATCAAGCCTATCGATTCGTTTAATTCGCCACTCAGAACTTCTTTTAATTCATGTACTCTTTTAAGGCTTTTTTCATCTCCGTTTACAATATAAGCAAGAACATTTCTCCTAACCCCAACAACATTACGTTCAACAGATGTAATTAAAGTTGCATTTTTATTTACGCGAATATATTCACCGATTTTACCAAGCGTACTTTCAAAATCGAAATAAGCTGTAGTTGCAAGACCTGCCAGCATTAAAAGAATCAGCCCGAACCCAATATAGATTCTTGTACCGACACGAAAACGTTTTGTAATATCTGCAATGCTCATAGGAGACTCCTTTAAGTTGAAAGCTTACTTTTAAGGCTAGCATTAGTTGGTAGTTGAACCAATTAAGCAAAAAGCATGTAAATACAAAGATGTGGAACTGTTGAACAAAAGGTTTATTCACACAAAAGGTTTATTTATTATGGCTAGTAAAAAGATGATAGTTTATAAAAAACTGACAAACAACTAGACTTATTCAGGAACAATACATATCATCTGCACTTGTATAAATTTTCAACATTTAGGGTGTATAGTTTGCATAAAACTACAACATATAGCTGGTTATCTTTTAAAACCTTGTTATTTATGTGTGCATTGCTAATACAGCTTGTTGTTGGCAAGCCAGTTTTAGCAGATATTTCCTCTGTTGTTGTAGATGCTGATACTGGGCTGGTTGTTCAGGCTAAAAACGCTGACATAAAAAGACAGCCTGCTTCTCTTACTAAAATGATGACTGCTTATATGCTTTTCGATGCAATTTAAAAAGGCAGAGTAACGCTTAAACAAAAACTTCACGTATCAGCTAGAGCGGAAAGACAGCCAGCCTCAAGACTCGGATTGAAAAAAGGCAGTAAAATTTCTGTAGAAAAAGCTGTTTTAGCATTAGTAACAAAATCTGCTAATGATGTTGCAACTGTTATAGCAGAGGCTCTTGGCGGTTCAGAGGAAGGCTTTGCAAAAATGGCTTCTAATGTAGCTTATGAGCTTGGAATGAGTAGTACTGTTTTTCGCAATTCTTCAGGGCTTTATCACAGCAAGCAAAAAACAACGGCTCGTGATATGGCGATTCTAGGTATGGCTCTAATGCGTCATTTTCCACAGTATTATTCTGTTTTTTCAACCAAAAAATTTGTTTTTAATGGCAGAACTTATACGACTCATAATAATTTGCTGAACGCATATCGTGGAGTTGACGGAATAAAAACGGGCTACATAGCTGCATCTGGATATAACCTAGTTGCTTCTGTAAAAAAGAACAACAAACGCCTAATAGGTGTGGTAATGGGAGGAAAATCATCTAAATCCCGTGATGAAATGATGACAAGCCTTTTAGAAGAAAGCTTTAGAAAACTAAATATAGTTTGGAATATTCCCCCTGTACCAAAGCGTAAGCCTAAAATGGTTTTAGCCCAAAGTAGCCTTCCTATACCAGAGCATAAGCCTTTAGATAAAGCTATCGCTATGGTTTTGTCGAGTCCAATTGAAAGAGACACATTAAAAGATGCAGGCAAATGGGCGATTCAAGTCGGTGCTTTTACAAATTACATGACAGCAAAAAAAATTGCATTTGATGCAAGTAATTTTCTTGGGACATATTTAGGAAAGAAAAACATACAGATACTTCCTCAAGATTTTGGGGAAAAAATAGGTGTTATTTATAAATCTAAAGTTCTTGGTATGAACAAAAAACAAGCACAAAAAGCATGCCTAGTCTTAAAAAGAAACGAAAAACCATGCATCATACTACCGCCTGAAAACTTAAACATCGGCACACTAAACACTTTTTCGCCTAGCTTGAATATACTCTAAAATTTAGGCTATGTTCCATAATAGTATTGCTATTTGACATAATTAGAACTGTTATTGCGAACTACGCTAAGGCAATCTCCTCGTTTGAAATAGATTGCTGCGTCGCTTTGCTCCTCGCAATGACTGGGAAACGCTACGCTTTTAGCAACAGTTTCATTTAACATAGCTTATATAAAAACTGTCATCGAATTAGCTGATGCCTACAATTCTCAAGCTATGCTTGGGAATGGCTATAGGTTTACTCTATATCACGTATTGTTTTTACAAACGTATCGACATCTTCGTGTAGGTCTTCAGCTTCTTTTGAAAGCTGTTTTGCAACATCAAGCACCTGTGATGATGAAGTGCTGACCTGTACAGAAGATTCTGTTATACCGCCAATATTAGATGTTATTTCCTGTGTGCCTAAGGCTGCCTGCTGAACATTACGAGCAATTTCCTGTGTGGAAGCTTCTTGTTGCTCAACAGAAGACGCAATAGACATTGATACATTGGATATTTCTCCAATAACATTTACTATTTTCTGAATAGCTTCTACCGCACTAGCTGTTTCTTCCTGAATTGAATTAATCTGTTTTGCAATTTCATCTGTTGCTTTTGCAGTTTGTGCTGCAAGACCTTTGACTTCACTAGCAACAACAGCAAAACCTTTGCCCGCATCACCTGCACGAGCGGCTTCGATAGTTGCGTTAAGAGCCAGAAGATTAGTCTGATCTGCAACATCTTTTATAAGATTGACGACTTCTCCAATGTTTTTGGAAGATGTTGCAAGCCCTGCAACAAGTTCATTTGTCTGATGAGCGGCTTCGCTTGCTGTTGTTGCGATTTCTGTGGACTGCTGAACCTGACGACCTATCTCAAGAATAGAGCTTGAAAGTTCCTCTGCGGCTGATGCAACAGTCTGTACATTTACAGTCGCTTGTTCACTAGCAGCAGAAACTGTGGTTGCCTGAGCACTCGTTTCTTCTGAAACAGATGACATATCCGTTGCTGTAACACGCATTTCTTCTACAGAAGCAGTTAACCTTTCGACTACACTGCCTATAGAGGTCATAAAGTCTTCTACAACTGTATTTGTACGCTCATTTCTTATTTTTTCTTTTTCTTCAACTTCTTTCTGTTCAGCTGCCATTTTTTTAACTTTTATAGCATTTTCCTTAAAAACCTGAACAGCGGCTGCCATTTCACCAATTTCATCTTTCTGACCAAGTGCAGGTATTTCAACGTCATGGTTGCCTCCTGCTAGTTCTCGCATTGTAACAGTAAGATTTCTAATTGGGTTTGATATAATTTTTGCTATAAATATTGTAATTGCTAACAAGAGCAAAACTGCAAAAGCTGCTATTTCTATAAGCATTTTTTTTGCATTGCTTGCACTTTCCATTGAAGAGTCAAAGCTTTCTTGCCCGATTTTATTTTCCAGCTCATTTAATTTTTTCAGCAAAGCGTCAACATTCACGAACTCTGCTTCTGCTGTAGTTGTGTACATAAGCCCCATATCGACGTCCATCTGCGTCATCTCAACAGCCTCTGCTACAGTTTTCTTGTATTTTGTTGTTTCTTCATGAGCCTGCGTTAGATATTGTTTTTCTTCGTCATTAAGACTGAAATTGCTTAATTCTTTAAACAGAGTTTCTATTTCTGATGAGCTTGTTTTAATTGTAGAAACAATGTTATTAACTTTGGCTGTATCATCACTCATAGCCGACCAAGTCATCATTCTGAAAAGATCACCATTTATGTTAGTAGCTTTTTCATTTATTTGGTTTGATAAAGAGCTCTTTTTTGCTACTACATTATAAATATTATCAATGGTGGATGTCTGTTCATTTAGCTCACCAATCGAAAAAAATCCGATAAAAGTCATAAATAAAATAGCTATTACAGGAGCAATTGAAACTTTTATTATTATAGACATGTTTTTGAAGGATAAGAATTTCATAACACCCTCCTCATCAATATATTATTAAAAAAAAGGTTTCCAATTGTTGAATAACTGGAAACCTTTGCTTATTAGATTAATCGACGTAAATACCAACACCAACAAGAAGGTTGCTGCCTGCATCTATGACATAGCTTGATTTGTTAGCCATTTTTTTAGTAACAGGGTGAGGCCATACATAATTTACCCAGCCTTTACCTTTGCTTTTTGCAACATCAATAAATTCCTTAAACAACTGAACGCCGTTTGAGTCTTTCATTTTATAAACGTTTTTACCCATCAGAGAAGGTTTGATTGGGTGAGCAGTAATCACACCATCAAAATCATTAGACCATACATAGAACGCTCCATATACGAATTCACCTTCTTTGTTATTGAAGTCTGCCATAGCTTTTTCAACGCCAACAGTTTTAACATGAGCAGCTGCTTTTTCTGCCAAAGCAATTGCTTCATCTCTTGGACCTGCAAAAGCTGGAGTCGATATTAATGCGAATGCTATCAATACAATAGCTGTTAAAAGTTTTTTCATGACGTTAAATCCTTATAAAAACACATAAGTTACATTACTACCATTATGATACAATGTTATTAAAACATCAACTTACAAGATTCTATTAACGACGTGTATTGCATTATTATCACAACGTTACGTTTTGTTAAATTCTTCCTGTATCATTTCAATTTCCAGCCATTTTTCTTCTTTTTCATTGATTGTGTTTTTAATTTGTTCAAGTTTTATGCTTGTTTTTTCAAATTCCTGAGGGTTTGAGGTATAGAAACTGCTGTCGGCTAGGCGGTTTTCCAGTTCGGCTGTTTCTTTTTCAAGAAGCTCTATTTGTTTAGGAAGCTCCTCTAAAGCCCGTTGATGTTTATAGCTTAGTTTGGTTTTTTTCTGAGATTTTTTTTCTTGAGATTTTTTAGCACTTTTCTTTTTTGAGATTTTTGCCTGTTTTTGAATTTCCTGCTTTTGCCTTATATAGTCGCTGTATCCGCCTGCATATTCTGTTGCTGCACCACTGCCGTCCAGCACTATTGTTGAGGTAACTGTGCGGTCTAGGAAATCCCTGTCATGGCTTACCAGCAAAACTGTTCCGTTGTATTCGGAAATCATTTCTTGAAGCAAATCCAAGGTATCTATATCAAGGTCGTTAGTTGGTTCGTCCATAATCAGCAAGTTTGAAGGTCTAGCCAAAGCCTTAGCCAGTAGTAGCCTGTTTCTTTCGCCTCCCGACAAATTGCGGACAGGAGTTCCTGCTTGCTCAGGCTTAAAAAGAAAGTCTTTCATATAGCCCATTACATGGCGTAGCTGTCCTTGTACTTCTATGTTATCTCCGCCAGCTTCGCACAGGGTTTCTTTGATTGTTAATTCTGGATTTAGCTTTTCTCGTTTCTGGTCGAGATATTGAATTTCAAGATTAGCTCCGTGCCTAACATGACCGCTTTGTGTTTCGATATCCCCTGTTAGCATTTTCAGCAGAGTTGTTTTTCCTGCACCATTAGAGCCGATTATGCCGATTCTGTCGCCTCGTAAGATTCGTATAGAGAAGTCTTTTATAATTTCATTATCGCCATAGCTTTTAGATATATTTTCAGCTTCTATGACCATTTTGCCCGAGAGTTTACCGTTTGTTGCTCTCATTTTCACACTGCCCGTTTGGGCTATTTGTTCGGAACGTTCTGTTTTTAGGTCGCCTAGTCTGCGAAGTCGTCCTTGGTTGCGTTTTCGTCTTGCTGTTACTCCGTATCTTAGCCAGTGTTTTTCACGCTCGATTTTCCTGTCGAGTTTATGGCGTTCTAGTTTTTCATTTTCCAAAATTTCTTCTGACCAGCGTTCAAAGTCTGCAAATCCTTTTTCATTTCGATGTACGATGCCTCTGTCCAGCCATAAAGTTGCACGAGTTAGATTGTTCAAAAACATTCTGTCATGGCTTATAAGAACGAGTCCGCCACGGAAATTTTTAAGTTTTTTCTCAAGCCATTCAATAGCAGGCAAGTCAAGGTGATTCGTCGGCTCATCAAGAAGTAAAACTTCTGGTTCTTGAATAAAAGCACGCACTAAAGTGGCTCGTCTAGCTTCTCCGCCTGATAATTGAGAAGTAAGAAGAGAGCCGTCCAAAGATATTTCTTCAAGCATCATTTCGACAAGGTATTGCTTGTCATTATCTTCTTTATCAAAAGCCCCTGCTATATATTCCGTTACTGTGTTATATCCAGAAAGGTCAGGTTCTTGCGGTAAATAAACAGTTTTACAGCCTGTTTGAGTAACTATTTCACCTTCATCAGGAGGAATTAGCCCTGTAATGACTTTTAAAAGAGTTGTTTTGCCTGTTCCGTTTCTTCCAACAAGACAAATGCTGTTTCCCTCATAAATATTAAGGTTTATCCCAGCAAATAAAGGGTTTCCACCAAAGCCAAGAGTAATGTCTTTTAATGAAAGAAGAGGAGCTGCCAATTTTTATTTCCATTTTTTAAAATAAATATATAGTGTTGATTAACACAGAATTGCTGCTGGAAAAAGCAAGAAGAACAACAAACTAGGAACTTAAACAAATGTTGAAACTTTTAAGAGCTAAGTTACACGGAATTTATGTTACAGGAGCGGATTTAAATTATCATGGTTCTATAACTCTTGACCCTGAAGTTTGTAAGGCTGCCAATATTTATCCTTTGGAGTTTGTTGAAATATGGAACAAAAACTCTGGTGCTAGAATTACAACTTATGTGATTTTTGGAGAAGCTGGTTCTGGTTGCTGTATATTAAACGGAGCTGCTGCTCGTTCTTGTCAGGTTGGAGACGAGATGATTATAGCTGCTTCATATTTTGGAAAAGCCGAAGAGCTTTACAACATGAAACCTAAAGTTTTGACTTTTAATAAAGACAACAGCATCGACAAAGTTCTTGAATACGATGTATTTGAAAGCCAAGAATACGACTTTGATTTCAGAATCCTAGGCGACGACTAAAAGTCCATTGTCGTTGTTCCCTTACTCCTGCTTGTCATACTCGAAATTTTAATTTCGGGTATCCAGTTTTTCTTACAAAGACTCTGGATTCCCAGCCTTTGGCTGAGAATGACAGCGGAGGGTTAGTCAT
>DAOWDM010000003.1 GCA_030639035.1 Alphaproteobacteria bacterium | reverse complement strand
TTTTTGACTTTTCTAACTTCATCAGCTTGAGCTTTAACATCCATACTTTTATGGATAACGCCGATTCCTCCTGATTGAGCCATTGTTATAGCAAGCCTACTTTCTGTAACTGTATCCATAGCGGCAGAAATTAAAGGAATCCCAAGCTTGATTCTTTTTGTAAGAAAAGAATGGGTGCAGGCTTCCATAGGAAGAACACTAGACTCAGCGGGGGTCAAAAGAACATCATCAAATGTAAGGGCTTCTTTTAAAATCATAATCGCTCCATCTGAAAAATTTATTTTTAATCATATATGTAACTTTATTTATTAATACTTAAACTTTGTTAATGTTTTGTATGAAATTATGCTATCAAAGCAAAAATAGCAAAATTTAAGGGAAGTTTATGAATCATATCAGCTATACTAAAATTGTGGCAACTTTAGGACCTGCAAGTTCTTCAAAGAAAGTTCTGTTGTCTTTAATAGATGCAGGAGTCGATGTTTTTAGGCTTAATTTTAGCCATGGAACACACGAAAGCCATCAGGAAAGCTGCCGTATAATACGAGAAATTGAAAAAGAAAAAAATTGCTCTATTGGAATTTTAGCTGATTTACAAGGACCAAAGCTACGAGTTGGCTGTTTTGCTAATGGACATGTAATTCTCAAAGCAGGGCAGGAATTTCAGCTTGATTTGTCAGAAGAACTTGGAGATGAAAAACGTGTAAGCCTTTTGCATCCTGAAATTTTTTCTGTACTAGAAGACGGTTCTACAATTCTTATCAACGATGGCAGAATTCGTTTGCGTGTTCTTGATGGCTCTAAAGAACACGCCAGAACAGAAGTCATAACAGGCGGTAAAATTTCCAATAACAAAGGAGTTAATGTTCCTGATGTTTCTTTGCCTATTTCTGCATTGACGGCAAAAGATAAATACGACCTTCAAGCTGCTTTGAAAATAGGAGTTGACTGCATAGCTTTATCTTTCGTCCAGCGTCCTGAAGATATAAAAGAACTGCGAGAGATTGTAGGGCAGGAAACATGGATTATGGCTAAACTGGAAAAACCAGGAGCTATTAAACATTTAGAAGAAATTATTGATTTATCTGATGCCGTTATGGTTGCCAGAGGAGATTTAGGAGTTGAATTACCTCCTGAAACAGTACCTATTCTTCAGAAAAGAATTATAAACGCCTGTCGTGCAGTTGGAAAACCTGTCGTTGTGGCAACTCAAATGCTAGAGACAATGATTGAAGAACCTACTCCGACTAGAGCTGAAGCTTCTGATGTAGCAACGGCTGTTTTTGATGGAGCAGATGCTGTAATGCTTTCTGCCGAAACAGCAGTAGGGGCGTATCCTATAGAAGCTGTACGAATGATGGATAGCATTATAAATCATGTAGAAGAAGACAGCTTGTATTTTCGTTTAATGGACGCTTCACGTAACAATCCTGAAAGTACGCCAGAAGATGCTATCACAGCGGCCGCTCGTCAGGTAGCTCATACTTTAGATGCGGCAGCTATCGTTACATATACGCTTTCTGGCTCGACAACAATGCGGGCAGCACGTGAACGCCCATACAGAACTATACTTTGTTTGACTCCTAAAAAAGAAGTTGCTAGGCGTATGTGTCTTGTTTGGGGAGTAGAAAGTATGGTAGGTCCAACAATCGTCGATTTTATGGATATTGAAGTACAGGCTAAACAGTTCGCTATAGAAAAAGGTATAGTTAAAAATGGTGAAAAACTGGTAATTACTGCTGGTATGCCTTTTGGACAAGCTGGAAGTACAAATATTCTTCGTATAGTGGGATTGGATTAAGAATTATAAGTAAGGACTAAATTATGAACAAAAATGATGACATGGGCTTTGTGTCGAATAAAATTATTATCCTTATTTCTATTTTTATTGGAGGACTAATAATCGCAGCTCCTTTAGCTGTTAAAATGATAGGCGTTGGTTTTAATGTATATGTTACGGCTGGAGTTCTTGCTTATTCTGTTACTTTTCCAGTAACAGATATTATTGGTGAAGTTTATGGGAAAAAAGCAGCACAGCAAGTTGTTAGAGGAGGCTTTTTTGCACTAATTATTGCCTTTGCATTAATTCAAGTTTCCATTCACTGGACTCCTGCTCCTTTTTGGGAAGGTAATGCTGCATTTATGGAAGTTATGAACTCCAGCATGCGTATTATTATTGCAAGCATAATTGCATACACAATCAGCCAAACTTTTGACGTGTGGTTTTTTGGCAAGCTTAAAACTAAAACAAAAGGTCGATTTTTGTGGATAAGAAATAACTGCAGCACAATCGTTTCACAAGCTATTGATACTTTCGTTTGGACTGGCGTTGCTCTTTATGGAGTTCTTGAAACTCAAGAGTTACAGCAGATTTTCTTTGGAGAATGGGGAGCTAAAGTCGCTATTGCAGCTTTAGATACTCCGCTCGTCTATCTTGGCGTTTACTGGCTGAGAAAAAAGAAAAACCCTGTAGAAATACAACCATGTGAAAATGTAGCTGAGTAATAATACTCTTAAACGCTGTATTTTTTATAGTAGAAGTAGTATCCTGAAAAAATTAAAAGTTTTGACAGGAAACAGATATGGTTGAAAATAGCTTTTCTTTCCCAACTGCGAGACTCGTTTGTATTGATTCAAGTCAGATAGAGGGTCAGCCAACAGGTGTAGAAATAAAGCTGGATAATGAAAATGAAAAAATTGTCGGTCGTGAAGAAGGCTGTCAAGTTTTTCTGGATTCTAAAAAATTATCACGAAAACATGCTAGAATTTTTCTGAAAAACGGCAGATGGGGTATAGAAGACCTTAACAGTGCTAACGGTGTTTTTATTAACGGTCAAAGAAAAGAGCTGGTGTTTCCAGAACATGGAGACGAAATAAAATTCGGGATAATTTCATTTGAATTCCTCCTTGATAACCCCAAACAAGAAATAGCAGATGTTCCTGTTGAAGAGCCTCTTGATTCAGCAATAAAAACAGTTGAATCTAATATAAATGATAATAGCGATGAAACCATAATGTTTGGTGCGTTAGATGCACAGGTTGCCATGCTAAGAACTTCTCAGGCAAAACGTGAAGCCTCGGTAAGAAGTGCTAAATTAAAGCTGATTATTACAGTTGTTGCCGTTACTTCAGTGTGTGCTGCTATCGGATTGTTTCTGTTCGAGCGTGGTTTTTTGTAAATTCTTTTGCAAGCACACTTGAAAAACAACTTCATCTTGATTTATTATCCATTTCTTAAGTTATTTTCTTTTATTTTTAACGACAGCTACAATTAAAGCGGAGTTTGTCTTTTGTTGCGTATTCTTAGTTTTACTGTGATTCAGTTTGTTTTCTGGCTTTTGCTGTCTGGTCATTATGAGCCAATGTTTTATGCTTATGGGGCAGGTTCTTGTCTTTTTGTTTCAATATTATGTTATCGCATGGGAATAATTGATGAAGAAGGGCTTCCTTTGCACATATTTTTTGGAATGATAACTTATTTTCCATGGCTTATGTTTGAAATAATCAAGTCCAATTTCCATGTTGCCAGAGTTATTCTTGATTACAAAATGCCAATAGACCCGCAAATTATAAAAGTAACAGCAGAACAAAAGACTGATTTAGGCAAAGTGATTTATGCTAATTCAATTACTTTAACTCCTGGAACTATTTCTATGAATCTTTATAAAAACACAATTACAGTTCATGCTCTTACTTCTTTTACAAAAGATGGAGTTGAAGACAATGTAATGAATCAGCGTGTTTGTAAAATACAGGAGGCTGTTTGATGTTTATTGTCGCTACAATAGGTATTTTGATTACAGTATTGCTGGCCTTGACAAGAGGGATACTTGGTCCAACGCTTTTTGACCGTATTCTTTCTGTTAATATGGTTGGAACTAAGACAGTGCTTTTCATAGCGGTTTATGGTTTCCTTACTGGAAGACCAGAATTCCTTGATATTGCAATAGTTTATACACTAATAAATTTCATTGGTATAATTACCATTTTGAAATTTATTCAGTTCAAAGAACTGGGGCTTCCTGCAACCGAAGATGAAGAGGAAGATATATAATGGAATTATATCTTGATATTTTAAGTTGGATTTTGCTTGGTTCAGGAGCTGTTTTTGGAGTTATCAGCGGTATTGGAATGTTACGTTTTCCTGATTTTTATTCTAGAGTTCATGCAGCTGGAATTTCTGATACTTTAGTTGCTATACTTATTCTTAGCGGACTTGCTTTGCAGGCAGATAGCATGGCAGTGATAGTAAGGCTTGGTATGATTCTGCTCTTTATTCTTATTACAAGCCCTGTTTCAACTCATGCACTGGTTAGGTCTGCAATGCTTCATAAATTAAAGCCGTGGGAACGTAAAGAAGGCGACAAGTCATGATAGACTTTTATATTAATATTACGCTTCTTTCCTTTCTTGTTCTTACTGCAATTGCAATAACTAGAGTAAGAAATCTTTTTTCTGTAGTAATGCTGTCTGGAATGTACAGCCTGTTGACGGCGGCAATGTTTGTAATGCTGGACGCTGTTGATGTTGCTTTTACAGAAGCCGCTGTTGGAGCTGGTATTTCTACAGTTTTGATGCTGGCGACTATGGCTTTGGTAGGAGAAAAAGAAGCTGCTCCGAAAAAAAGGTTTTCGCTTTTACCAATAACAATTGTTCTGATAACAGGACTTGTTGTTGTGTACGGCACTTCTGACATGCCGAATTTTGGAGACCCTGCTGCTGCTATACATAATCATGTAGCAGATGTTTACATTGCAGAATCAGGAGTTAAAACAGGTCTTCCAAACATTGTAACTTCGGTGCTTGCAAGCTATCGAGGTTATGACACTCTTGGTGAAACAACTGTGATTTTCACGGCTGCTGTAGCTGTTATGGTTTTGCTTGGCTCTTTAATACACCCTAAAAAAAGAGAAGATGAAGAATGAATAATCAGCCTATAGTCCGTATAGGGGCAAAAATAATGATACCGTTCATTATGCTTTTTGCTCTTTATGTGCAGTTTCATGGTGATTTTGGTCCTGGTGGAGGATTCCAAGCTGGAGTTATTTTTGCAGCTTCCCTTATTCTTTACGCAATCATATATGATGTTGAAGAAGCAAGAAAAATTGTTCACCCGTGGGCTTTAAATATTTTTCTTGGTTTGGGAATTATACTTTATGCAGGCACTGGTATAGCAGGGATTTTCCTTGGAGGTAACTTTCTTGACTATAATGTATTGGCTCATGATCCCGTTCACGGACAGCATCTAGGTATTCTTCTGGTAGAACTTGGTGTAGGCATAACCGTAACTTGTGCCATGACTATAATTTTCTTCATATTCGCAAGACAGGAACATTAAAAAATGTCTTCTTTAGGGCTTTATAATTACTGGGTAGTTGTCGTGCTGATGATGTCAGGGCTTTACATTGTAGTTGCTCACGGCAATTTAGTAAAAAAACTTATTGGACTGAACGTTTTTCAGGCGTCTGTTTTTATGATGTACATTTCTATGGGTAAGGTTGCAGGAGGAACTGCTCCTATACTTGATGAAAGCATAAAAGTTTATTCTAATCCTTTACCTCATGTTTTAATCCTTACAGGAATTGTTGTTGGAGTTGCTACCACTGCTGTTGGAGCGGCTCTTATTGTCAGAATAAAAAGAGCATATGGAACGATAGAAGAATATGAAATTGAAAAACATGAGATTGAAGAAGAAGAAACTAACGCTGCGGAGGGTCTAACGTGCTTTTAAGCCATTTACCTGCTCTTCAGGTTGTTCTTCCGTTAATAGCAGCACCTATATGTCTTGTCCTTCATCATGCACGTTTGGCATGGGCATGGGCAATGCTGATAAGCTGGAGTGCCTTTGGCATAGCATTGTCTTTGCTCAACAGAGTTCTTAGCGAAGGTGTTATATCGTATCATATAGGCAAGTGGGCTCCTCCATGGGGGATTGAATATCGCCTTGATGAAGCATCTGTTTTTATGCTGGTTCTTGTTACAACTATTGGCGTTGTTGTTACGACTTTTGCAAAAGAAAGCGTAGAAAAAGAAATTGTAAAAGAGAAAATTCACCTTTTTTACACTTGCTATTTACTGTGTTTTGCTGGCTTGCTCGGCATGTCTATAACAGGCGATGTCTTTAATATATTTGTATTTTTAGAAATCTCATCTTTATCTGCATATGCACTTATTAGCATGAGCGATGACCGTAGAGCTTTGACGGCTTCTTTCCGTTATTTAGTTATGGGAACTGTAGGGGCAACTTTTTATATAATCGGCGTTGGTTTGATTTATATGGCTACTGGTTCTCTGAATATTGCTGATTTAGCTGTTAAATTACCTGCTGTAGCTGATACTCAAACTGTAAGAGCAGCTCTTGCTTTTCTTATAGTTGGGTTGAGTTTGAAGCTGGCATTGTTCCCGCTTCATTCATGGCTGCCAAATGCTTATGCTTATGCACCGTCTGCCGTATCGGCTTTTATTGCTGCAACGGCGACTAAAGTTGCTGTTTATGTAATGCTTAGGGTTATATTTACTATATTTGGTGTTTCATATGTTTTTGGGACTATGAATCTTGGTCCTGCAATTTTAAGTCTTGCCATAATGGGAATGTTTGCGGCTTCTGCAATGGCCATATCTCAAAAAAACGTCAAAAGGCTTTTGGCTTATTCCAGTATTGCCCAGATAGGTTACATAATGCTTGGTATAAGCTTTGCTACAGTAACGGGGCTTTCTGGCGGTATAGTTCACCTGTTTAATCACGCACTTATCAAGTGTTGTCTGTTTATGGTCATGGGCTGTGTTTTCTTCCGCATAAACTCTACTGATATTAAAGATATGGCAGGGCTTGGAAAGCGTATGCCGTTCACAATGGCAGCGTTTGTCATAGGTGGTTTAAGTCTTATCGGAGTACCTTCAACGGTTGGTTTTATCAGCAAATGGTATTTAATGCAGGCTGCTTTTGAAGCTGGTTCGTGGGTGATTGCTATAATGATTCCGCTGAGTTCTCTGCTAGCTGTGGTTTATATCTGGAGAGTTGTTGAAGTCGCATATTTCAGCCCTTCACCAGATGGAGAAACTGCTATAAAAGAAGCTCCTGTTTCAATGCAAATACCAATATGGGTTATGGTTGCAGGTATTTTCTATTTTGGTATAAACGCTGAATTTACCTTAGATGTTGCCAGAAGAGCCGCTGAGTCTCTACTTGGAGGAATTGTATTATGATAATTGATAATTTTATATTACTTTCCATTTTAATACCTCTAGTTGGTTCTTTTCTTATAGCCCTTACTGGTCGCTGGGAAAACGTCCGTGAAAGCGTAACTTTGATAACGTCCTGTTCTTTGTTTGGCGTTGTTATATCCGCTGGTTCTGCTGTAATGGCAAAAGAAAAAATTACAGCAACTCTGGCAACAATAATGCCAAACATTACTATTAGTTTTGACGTAGAGCCTTTGGGATATTTATTTGCTTGTCTTGCTAGTTTTTTATGGATAGTAACGTCTATTTATTCAATCGGCTACATGCGTGGACATCATGAGAAAAATCAGACACGGTTTTATACATGTTTTGCCCTTGCCATTATGGGCGTTATGGGGCTGTGTTTTTCCTCTAATCTGCTGACGCTGTTTTTGTTTTATGAAGCAATTACACTATGTACTTATCCGCTGGTTACTCATTCTGGAACTGAAGAAGCTAAAAGAGCTGGACGGACATATCTTGGAGTATTGCTTGCAACTTCAATGGTGTTTCAGCTCCCAGCGATTATCTGGACATGGGTTGCAGCAGGAACTATAGACTTTACAGCAGGCGGAGTTCTTAATGGTCATGTTTCAACGGGGCTTGGCTCAATTTTGCTTTTACTGTTTGTTTTCGGAGTAGGAAAAGCAGCTTTAATGCCGTTTCACCGTTGGCTTCCTGCTGCTATGGTAGCTCCTACACCTGTTAGTGCTTTGCTTCATGCTGTTGCAGTTGTGAAAGCTGGAGTGTTTTCAGTTTTGAAAATAGCTATTTATATTTTCGGGATTGATTTCCTTGGGCTTTTAGAAGCTCATACATGGCTGATTTACGCTGCTGGATTTACGATTCTTATAGGTTCGCTGGTTGCTATGAGGCAGGATAATTTAAAACGCCGACTTGCTTACTCCACTATAAGCCAGCTTTCCTACATAGTTCTAGGAGCTATGCTTGCTACAAAAGCAGGAATATTAGGCGGCGGAATGCATATGATAACTCATGCTTTCGGCAAAATTACACTGTTTTTCGGAGCAGGTGCAATAATGGTTGCAAGCCATAAAACAGAAATCAGCCAGATGAAGGGGATAGGTCGTGCTATGCCTTGGACATTGGGGGCTTTTCTAATTGGCAGTTTAAGCATTATCGGGCTTCCTCCTTTTGGCGGAGCATGGAGCAAGTGGTTTTTATGTATGGGAGCATTGGATTCAGGACAGCTTATTATGGTGGCAGTGCTGATGATAAGCTCAATTCTGAATGTAGCGTATCTTATACCGATAGTTGTTCAGGGATTCTTTAGCGAATTAGATGTAAAAGAACACCACGCTCATGGTGAAGCACCAGCTTTTTGTGTTGCTGCTCAGGTAATAACAGCAGCAGGCTGTTTGGGGTTGTTTCTTTATCCCGAGCCAGTTTATCAGCTTCTTAAAATTATAGAAATGTAAGGATAGGTTCATGAGCAAAAGGGAAAAACAACCAAACATTCCAAATATGGAACTTGATATGCACGGAGAGCCAAAGCATTGGCTTGCTAGAAAAAGTTCAATCTACCATATGAAACGTATCGCATATATAGTTCTAGCAACTTTGATTTTGTGTGATTTTTTAATTCACGGACATTCATATTTTGGAATTGACGGAACTTTCGGTTTTTATAGCTGGTTTGGTCTTATTGCTGGTATTGCAATGATTCTTCTTTCAAAGACTAAAGCTTTTATCATAAAAAGAGAGGATAATTACTATGATGATAAGTGAGATTCCTCCAAGTCTAATATTGATTCTAGGTGCTTTGATACTGCCATTCTCTAAAAAATTAAGACCATTGTTTGTTCTTGGTTTGCCGATACTTGTTTTGATGAAAATATGGTCGCTTAACATTGGCGACACTATAACTATGCAAGCTTTTGACCTTAATCTTATTCCGCTTAAAGTGGAGGTTACGGGCAGGCTGTTTGCTACAATTTTTGCTGTGATGGCTTTTGTTGGAGGGCTTTTTGCACTTAATCAAAAACGCACAGAAGAACTTGTTGCCGCCTTTATTTATGCAGGAAGTGCCATAGGCGTAACTTTGGCAGGCGACTTGGTTACAATATTTGTTTTTTGGGAAATAATGGCTGTAGCTTCAACTCTTGTCATTCTGTCATCTAGTACAAAAAAATCCCGCAAAGCTGCTATGCGTTACTTGCTAGTGCATATACTTGGAGGCTGTGTATTACTGTCAGGTATAGCAATGTATGCTGCGGATACAGGTTCTATTTTGTTTGAAAATATGACCGTTAATTCTGTTGGTACATGGCTGATGCTTATCGGAGTTTTGATAAATACGGCCGCTCCGCCTTTGTCTGCATGGCTTTCAGATGCTTATCCAGAGGCTTCTTTCAGCGGAACAGTGTTCCTTTCAGCTTTTACTACAAAAACTGCGGTTTATGTGCTTTTGTGTGGCTTTGCTGGCACAGAAATATTGATATACGTTGGGCTTTACATGGCGTTTTACGGCATTATTTATGCTCTGCTTGAAAATGACATGCGACGTATTCTTTCCTATGGAATTGTCAACGGCGTAGGCTTTATGGTTTGCGGTATAGGAATAGGAACTGAAATGGCTTTGAACGGTGTAGTTGCATATGCTGTTGTTCATATTCTTTATAAAGCATTATTGCTTATGTCGGCAGGTTCAGTTCTTCATATGACAGGAAAAAGAAAATGCACCGAGCTTGGCGGATTATTCCAGAGCATGCCTGTAACAACTATATGTGCTGTAATAGGAGGTCTTTCAATTTCTTTCCCATTTACGGCTGGTTTTATAAGTAAATCAATGATTACACAAGCCGCCGCTGATGGTCATTTGTCATTTGCATGGTTTGTTTTAATGATAGCTTCTGTGGGAGTTTTCATTAGTATCGGTCTTAAATATGTATGGTTCGTCTTTTTTCAGGAAGATTCTGGCTTAAGACCAAAAGACCCTCCTTTGAACATGCAGATAGCCATGATTTTATTTTCAGCCATTTGCATAGGGCTAGGTATTTATCCTGAACTGCTTTACAACATGCTGCCGTATGCTGTTGATTATGAGCCTTATTCAGTATCTCATATAATTACAATGCTTCAGTTGCTACTGTTTGCAGGGCTTTCGTTCTTTATGCTTTTGCCTATAATGAAGCGTATGCTTGCTATGAGCTTGGATTTTGACTGGCTTTACCGTTTCTTTATTCCAAAAATGGCAAAGCCTATAATTGAAGCAGGAGATGCCTTAAACATTAAAGTTCGAGCTTGCTTTATGTCAATCCTTGGGAGTGTTATTGACAATACAGTTGGATATAAAGCTGGGCGTGATTCATTTACGTGGATTTTAAGAACCTGCGGTTCAATTGTTTGGATTATGGTGATGTTGGTGATGTATTTGCTTATGTGCTACTACGCATAAGTTCTAATAGTTGTCGTAGCTTCCCAATCCAAAGTTTTGAAGCCTTATTGTTGAAAGGCTGTTAGTAGAACTTTGAGTGAAGCCAAACATAACTCCGTCTTGATATGTTTCAGATTCAGGCAAACACCATGCTATTGTTGGTGCGGTTGAAAAATTACTGTCGAGATTGTCGCAGTTGCTGCACTCTTCACCATTTTCCCATATCCAAGCTTTTATATACGGCTTGTTTTCACTAAAGCAGGTGTTTCCTGCATCTGAATATTCAGGTGAGGAAGCATATTCTGGAGAATGAACTTCTACCCTCATTTGATGATAATCTGCAATGCCAGATTCAAGCCAATTCTGTTCTGGTGCAGGATAACAGCCACTTCCAAAACTAGGGATTCCAACTCCTGCAACATCATCGCCTTCATATTCTAAAAGACACCTTGGACCATCATCATTTGTATGAACATTATTATTAAAAACAATAGCCGCATGGTTGTTATCTGAATCATAAAAAACACCGTCCTGATTAGAAAAAGTATCAAGTTCTACTGCAAACTTTGGATTTTCAATGCCTAAATATCCGATAGCCTCTTCTATTCCTCCACATGTTAAATTGTTTATAGTTCGCTCCCCTGCAAGAAAAGCAAACGTAAAGCCATGACCTTTTTCTCCGCTTATGCTGATGTCTTCTGTAATAGAAAATTTAAAGTATGCTCTTATAGAT
>DAOWDM010000107.1 GCA_030639035.1 Alphaproteobacteria bacterium | reverse complement strand
TTTTGCACAAACCGATGTTTACGGAGACTGCCCTGCTATCATGAATCAGGAACAAACAGCCGTAACTCTGCAATATAAAAAGCAGATTACAATAGACGGAATACCGCAATATATTACAGCCTGTAAGCCTGATGCAACGTCTCAAAACATCACAGCAACAACAGAAGATTGTTCAATTCACCATGATTTAGCAGTCGATACTTCATATACGCAAAAACGCTACTATTACATAGAAAACGGTCAACAAATTCCCCTTGATAACGGCTGTATGGATACAACTCCAACATATACCCACGACCATGAAATTGTAGGCTGGGATAACCATGATGACCAAATGTTTTCATACCCAAAAATGAAAGTAACAATCACCACACCTGAAGGAGTGGAAACGATTGTAAACGGTGAAGTTTTAGACGGTGCAACAAAACAGCCTTATGTGTACCAAAGAACAGCCGTTGTTGGTATTGGAGAGTATGAAGATGACGGAGGCTGTAATCGGTACGAATTACAGGAAGAAAGAGAAATCTACGAGAGAGCAGACGGAACGACATACACAGCCGAAGGAACTCCTGCTGGACGTGGAACGGCTGAATATGTTTGTTCAAGTGTATTCCAGCATAGAAGTTATAATAAAGGTGGTTATTGGCGAACCAATGAACCCCCCGCTGGTATTTGCATGGAAGGACATACTTGTAGCTGTTATCCTGACTTTCATACTCTGTCGTCTTATGGCATCACTCCTGTGTTTGAAGGATTAAAAGTTTTTGAAGATAGAACTAAAAAAACTAACAACTACACTGGAGCTGTTTTTTATACAAATTGGCGTTTTGATTATAAACAAGAGGATTGTTCATTCATAAATAGTAATAGTGGTGTTCTTTGTGGTGTAAGTGGTTATGCTAATAGACGTACCGACCATATTTGCAATGAGAAAATATGGTAATGACAAATATCGTTACAAACAAAACCGCTCCAATCCATACTATTTTAGCCCCTCTGGCTCATTATTATAATGATGAGAAGACAGTCGAACTTCGCATGACACGCCCTCAACAGGTCATTGTAGAGCGGAGGGGCAGCGGTAAAGAAGAGTTTGAAGCTCCAAAATTAACGCTGTCCGTTATTGAGGATATTTGCAAGTCTTTGGGTAATCTTTCAGGAACAAAATTTCACCCTGACGACAACCCAAAAGTTTCTTGTATTCTTCCTGATATTAAACACCGTTTTGAGTGCCTTGTAGGAAGCTCTGTTCAAACAGGGCTTTCAATGGCTATCCGCTGTAAGCACCCTTTTGAGCCGTCTTGGAAACAGGTAGGAGCAAACGAGCAAGTTGTTGAATACATAAAAAATGCTGTTGAAACAGAAAAGCACATCATCATTTCAGGAGCAACAAATACTGGTAAAACCACACTTTTAAACAAAATGCTGCAATTCCTGCCTAACAACAGACGAGTTATTGCAGCAGAAGACACTCCAGAACTGGAAATTTCCAGATTTTGGGACGGTGTAGGTTTACTTGCTTCTAGGGAAGAAGCAACAACTTCTGGAATGGTAGGCTGGAGAGAAATCTACGACCATTGCATGAGAATCACGCCTGACCATATTATTTTTGGTGAAATCTCAACACAAAACAGCTTCGGAGCTTTAGCAGCCTTAAACTCTGGCATTACTGGCTTTATGTGTACGATACATGCCGAAAGTGCTGAACAGGCAATCACACGAAAGTTTGAGCAGAACATAGCATGGAGCGGTCAAAATATGCCTCGTGTCTCTGAATTTCTTGCTGAATTAGTCGATTTAGTGATTCAGATACGCCGTTCAACGGACGGTTTCCGCAGAATTACCGAAATCTATGAGCCTAAAACTAACAGATACATTTTCCGAAATGGAAACTTCACGGAGGCATCATGTTAATAAGACTGCTCTTCATATTCGGTATTGCTGCCATGTTCTTAGCTTCAGGCTTTTATTGCCAAGTAAAAGAAGGCTTTTACTTCATGGAAAAAGCTGCGTGGGTTTGGCTTTTTGATTACTCACAAGACTATAAAACTCTACCTGATTTTATCACGAAACAGCTTTATATAATCGGCTTTGCAATCCCTTTATATTTCCTGTCGTTACTTGTTTTTTCAACACGCCTTAAAGTCAAAACGTTATCAGGAGGACAAAACCAAAAAAACCTCCATGGTTCAGCCCACTGGGCAAAGTGGAGCGATTTAAAAAAAGCAGGGCTTATCAACAAAACAGGTGTTGTTGTTGGCGGTTTTAAGAAAGGCAGCAAACTTAAAACTCTTTACCACAACGGACCAGAACATATTTTGTGTTTTGCCCCGACTGGTTCAGGTAAAGGTGTAGGGCTTGTGCTGCCGACTTTATTAAACTGGCAGCACTCTTGCTTAGTTTTAGACATCAAAGGCGAGAACTACCAAAAAACCGCAGGCTGGAGAGCATCACAAGGACAAAAGATTCTAAAATTTGACCCAACGGCTCTAACAGGTTCAGCAAAGTTCAATCCTTTGGAAGAAGTCAGGCTCGGTACTGATTACGAGATTCAAGATGCACAAAACATCGCCATAATGATAATTGACCCCGAAGGCAAAGGATTAAAAGACTTCTGGGTAAAAGGTGGTTTTAAATGGCTGACAGCAGGTATTTTATACACTCTTTATAAAATCCTTGCTGACAAGAAAAGAACAGCCTCTTTATATGATGTAGCAATGACAATGTCATCTGAAGGCTTAGAAAAACTTTTAAAAGAAATGCTGGCTTTAAATCCTGAATTTAATGAAAAGCCAAGAGACGATGCAAAAAACCTTATATATGCTTCAGCAAAAGAAATGCAAGACCGTGCAGCTTCTGAACGTTCAGGTATTCATTCTTCAGCAACAATCGAATTAGCTCTTTATCAAGACCCAATAATCGCAAAGAACATTCACTCAAGCGATTTTGCAATAAAAGACTTAATTGATGCTAAAAATCCAGTCTCGCTTTATCTGATTATACCGCCGTCAGACATAAGCAGAATAAAGCCTCTTTTGCGTGTGATGATGAACATCATACTAACTAGATTAACTGCAAAATTGCCTGAAGACGAAACAGGGCGTTTGCTTTTAATGCTGGACGAGTTTACTTCAATTGGCAAATTAGAAATATTTGAAAAATCATTAGCTTTTATGCGTGGTTACGGCTTAAAGGCTTTTATTATCGTTCAGGATTTAACACAGCTTAGACACCCTGAAGCATACGGCAGAAACGAAAGCATAATGTCTAATTGCAACATTAGAATTGCTTACGCTCCAAACCAGATAGAAACAGCCAAAATTCTATCCGATATGAGCGGTAAAACTACCGTTGTTCAGCAAAAGACTTCATCAAGCAAAAGAACAATGGAATTAACTGGCAATCTATCAACCAGTCTATCTGAAACCGCAAGACCTCTTTTAACTCCTGACGAGTGCATGCAGCTTTCAGGAGCGATAAAATCAAAGCGTAACCCTGAAATGGTCGTAAAAGGCGGCGATATGCTGATATTCCCTGCTGGCTTTGCCCCGATTTTAGGAAAGCAAGCTTTGTATTTCCAAGATAAAGAGCTTCTTAGACGTTCAAATATTCCTGCTCCTGAAGCTCCGAAAGTTCCAGGAGAAAAGAAGCCTGAAGCTCCAGAAGTTCCAGGAGAAACCCAACCTGAAGAAAACACCAAACCAGAATTTAACGCTGAAGACTTAACAGCACAAATCATGAAAGGAATCTCTTAAATGACGAAATTAACTCCAGAAGAAATCACAAAGCAGGAAGCTGAACAAGTTTCCAAACTTATGACGATAGGCGTTGTTGTCGATGTTGACCCTGACACAGCCGATGAAATGGGGGCATTTGAAGAAACGGCTCTTTCTGCTGAAGATGCCGAAGAAGCAAGATTCGACAATAAAGAGGAGCTGACTAATGGCGAGGTTTGAAAAGAAAGATTTTAGACAAGATGTTGTTGATGAAATCATAAAGAACATTGAAGAGGGAACTGCCCCTTGGCAGAAACCTTGGAATGCAGGAGAAATCAAAGACTTGCCTCATAATCCAGTATCAGGAGCAATGTATAGAGGCATTAACAACATTATTCTTGAAATGAAAGGTCGTGATGACCCTCGTTGGCTAACCTATAAACAGGCAACAAGTCGTAATGCACAAGTCAGGAAAGGCGAGAAAGGCTCTCAAATAGAATTTTGGAAATGGAG
>DAOWDM010000157.1 GCA_030639035.1 Alphaproteobacteria bacterium | reverse complement strand
CAGCAACAGCTCTTGCAAGCAGGGTTTTACCTGTACCAGACGGACCTGTTAGCAAAATACCTTTTGGAATTTTTCCACCAAGACGCTGATATTTCTGAGGGGCTTTCAAGAAATCAACAACCTCTTCAAGCTCTTGCTTTCCTTCTTCAACACCAGCTACATCTTCAAAAGTTACACGTTTTTGAGCATCATCAAGGCGAGCCCTTGATTTTCCGAAACTCATCGCTTTTCCATTTCCAGACTGCATTTGCCGCATAAAGAAAATCCATACGCCAATAAGAAGAAGCATTGGAAACCATGAAATAAGCACGCTCCATATTGTAGGAACTTCTCCATCATCAGGAACAGCCGTAATGCGAACATTGTTTTTACGCAACATGCTTACCATGCTTTGGTCTTCTGGTGCATAAAGAGAGAAATGCCTGCCATCAAGCATAAAACCTTCAATATTACGCCCTTGTATTACTACTTCCTGCACCTGCCCTTGTTCCACTTCTTCCATAAATTCGGAAAATGCCAGTGAAACTTGTCTGTCGTGCTGTATTGGAGCTTGAAACAGATTGAAAAGCACTATCAATAGCAAGGCTATAACAGCCCATAACATTATATTTTTGCCAAAGTTCAAGATTAGAATCCCTTTGTTTAGAACCAACATCAGACTTATGCTACAATATATTTTGCATAAGACTATTTATATCATAAAATCATGCTCAGATTAAATCACAAAACCACAGGTAACAATTGGTTTACAGGAAAAACCATAGAGCAGGCAATAGAAATATCCTTTATTCTTTCATATTCAATGTAAGGAACGGCTAAAACACCTTGTTCATCAAAAATAGCTGGCAGTGTCAACTTGATAATAGAAGGTATATCCACTTTCCTCAAGTCAGGCTTTTCAGATACAATATCAGCCCACCCCTTTTCACCAAGAGCAGCTACATAATATGATTTATCACCAATCATGTTCGTTTCAATTGTAAAACGACCGTCCCATATAATTTTTTTATTCGCTTCAATTGCCATTGCAGGAGCTGTTGCTGAAAGCTCTCTAAAAACAATTAACTTTCCATCTTTAGCAGGTTTTATCACACAACCACAAAAAGTATAACCTGAAAAATTTTTGCTTCTAACTGCATTATACAGCCTTTCTAGTCTTTCAAAACGTGGAGGATATACACCGCCACCAACACACAAAAGCACTCGAACCAACGCTCTCATACATATTTCTTCAGAAGCTAAAAACAGCCTTTCAACATCAACATCAGCATAACCAGCTAAATGAAGAACAACTGATTCTGAAAGCAGCTCCGAAACCGTTTTTTCCAAAGACGCCCTAGCTCTTCTCATTCTAGCAGCTGTATCAGCTAGACATTTTATACTTATGCCTTCTGCTTCCAGCACAGGAAGCAACTTCCTCATTTTAACTCTGGAGTATGCAGTGTTTTTGTTGCTAGGGTCTTCTATCCACTCTTGAGAATACCTGTCATTAGTAGCTTCAAGAACCTCATGAGAAACACTCAAAAGAGGTCTTAACAAATATACACCTGAATTTTCCACAACAGAAGCCATAGAAGAAAGCCCATCAACTCCACTTCCTCTGGCAAGACGCATAAGAAATGTTTCCGCCTGATCATTCATATGATGTGCAATGAATAAACAGCTAACAGAATTTTCTCTGCACCAACCAGTCAACAATCTGTATCGCTCTTCTCTAGCTGCTGCCTGAATTCCGCTGACAGGTTTTTTGCCTTTCCATTTTAAGATGCGATGTTCTATACTACGCTCTGTCAGCCATTTTTTTACTGTCTGAGCTTCATTAGCAGATTCTTCACGAAAACCATGGTCAACTGTAAGCCCAACTATTGAACAATGGTGTTCTTTTGCCCAGTCATTCGCCAGCAAACACAAAGCCATACTGTCTGAACCACCTGAAACAGCTACGGCAAAACGCTCTCCTTTACAATACGGAGCAAGCTCTCGCATTGATGCCACAAACTCTTCAGATGTCATATAAGATGTTTCTGTAGATTTCAAAATTTATTACTTACAGCCAAGCTTTTTGAATTCACGAACAGCCCTGCTTGAAACAATCTCTGGAGCTTTTGCAAATTCCACTCCAACGGATTTAAAGGCGACACAAGCATTTTCTTTTTTACCAAGACGTGTCAAAGACAAACCAAGCTTCAACAGATTGTCAGGTCCTTTGGTGTTGTTTTTATACTTTTTATACCCATCAGCAAAAGCTACAGCAGCACGCTCATAATCACCACGCACATAAAAAGTCTCACCAAGCCAGTATTTAGCATTGCCTGCAAATTTATGATTCGGATAAGCCATTATAAAAGCATCTAAAGCTTTTTCCGCCGCAGAATAATCAGCCTGTTTAAGTAAATTATAAGCATGTTTATACTGTTCTTCTGCTCCAACCGCCTGCACAGCAGAATCTTCACTTAACTGCTCGACCAAAGCTGTTGTCGGAGTCGGAGGAAGTGGACGCAAAGGACTTATAGGAGAAACTTTTTTATACTTATCAGGTCGAGTTTCACCAAGAAAGCCTGCTTTTTTACCGCTTTTTTCCTCTACCGCTTGAGCAACAGGTTTTTCTACAGAAGCTTCCTGTTCGCCAGCAACCACATTGCTTGAAAGTTTTAACTGCTCTTCTATTCTGTGCAAACGAAAATCAACATCTGAAGCTATACGATTAAGACGAGTTTCAACTTGACTTGTAGCAAAACTGATTTTTTCAATTTCACCTGTAAGAGAACGAATCACATCTTCAAGCTCGGATATTCTTTCATGGACACGGTCTATCGAAGTACGAGAAACAGATGGATTAGACTCTGCATTATTATCACCAGCAGAAATAGCTACCTGACCACGATACAACTGCCTTTGAAGCACTATAAGGTCTCGCTCGATACGCTTTACACGGTCAAGCATTTGCCCAACTTGAGCATCAGCAGTTGCAAGCCCTGCAAACAAAAACATAACTGTTAAAGTCCAGACTTTAAATCCAGTTTTCAGCAATTGACACATGGTAAAACTCATCTAAAAACATCTTATAAAAGCACACTGCCTCTCTTTTTATGCCATAACGACATAAAAGAGAAAACAGCGAGTCAAAGCTTCTACACTATAAGTTTATTTTACAACAGCAGTCACAGCACGACGATTCTGAGACCATGAAGATTCGTTAGAACCTACAACAGCTGGACGCTCTTTACCGTATGAAATAACCTTAATTCTGCTAGAACGAATCCCTTTAGAAACAAGGTAATCTTTCACAGAATTCGCACGGCGTTCGCCAAGTGCAAGGTTGTATTCACGAGTTCCACGCTCATCACAATGCCCTTCAACAACAACTTTTTTATTGCTGTAATGCTTGAGCCAATCTGCCTGAAACTGAAGAGCTTTAAGAGATTCTCTTGAAATGCTAGACTTATCAAAATCAAAGAAAATGCGATCAGGAGCTCTTACTGCAAAATCTTCGGTTGTGCCTGGGCGGATTTCCACACCATCACGAGTAACAGTCATAGTGCCACCAATCATACCGCCATCATAGGCTCTGTCTGCTGTACCACTACAAGCTGCAACGAGAGTTACTGCAGCAAATAAACTTAATAAACGAAACTTCGTTATATAATTCTCCACGAAAGAATACACGAGACAAAAATCGCAACAGTTTTTATTTAAGCTGTCATGCTTTAACTAGTAGAAATAAGTTATTATTTCTAAATAAAATTAGCAATCCCTAACATAAAAAATATTCAAGAATATCATACTGAAAACAGTTTTTAATGCAGGATAGGTGACCATGCTGGGTCAGATGCATCTGTTGGAGTTATAACAACATGCTCGTTATATCCTGTTAAATCAATACTATAGAGCTTTGATGTCGCACCTTTGCCATCAGAATCTGCTTTTGTTTGCTGAAAAAACATTAGAACACGACCATTTGGTGCCCATGTAGGAGCTTCCACAAGGTAACCGCTTGCTAAAAGTCTTTCCCCTGAACCATCTGGGTGCATGACTCCTATATAAAAAGTCTTATTATACATTTTAGTAAAAGCAATATAATCACCACGAGGAGACCACACAGGCGTAGCATACCGCCCTTTTCCGAAACTTATACGGCGAACATTAGAACCGTTAGAGTTCATAACATAAATCTGCTGCGAACCACCGCGGTCAGAATTAAACGTTATGCGAGACGAATCAGGAGAATATGACGGAGAGGTATCAATAGCAGGGTGCTTTGTAAGTCGTTTTATACGTCTACTAGCAAGCTCCATCTCATATATTTCTGTATTTCCTTTATTAGCCATACTTATAATGATTTTTTTACCATTCGGTGAAAAACGAGGAGCAAACGTCATTCCAGGGAAATTCCCTAAAAGTTCCTGTTTTCCAGTATTTATATTGAATAAATAAACTCTTGGAACATCATTAAAATAAGAAAAATATGTTATTTCCTGTGATGTAGGAGAAAATCTTGGAGTAAGAACTAAAGTGCTTCCGTCCGTTAAAAAACGGTTATTTGCTCCATCTTGATCCATAATTGCAAGACGTTTTACCCTGTTAGTCTGAATCCCTGTTTCTCCAATATATACGATTCTGGTATCAAAATAGCCTTTTTCACCTGTGATGCGTTCATAAACCGCATCTGAAATAATATGGGCAACACTCCGCCAGTTGCTA
Source organism: Alphaproteobacteria bacterium (assembly GCA_030639035.1). Taxonomy (GTDB): domain Bacteria; phylum Pseudomonadota; class Alphaproteobacteria; order DAOWDM01; family DAOWDM01; genus DAOWDM01. Next base: position 10,585 of record DAOWDM010000157.1, on the reverse strand, counting down.
GATTCAGTAACGTAAGCCTGCCCTTTTAACTGTTGTGAAGAAAAAACGTCCCAAAGTCTAAATTCGACTCTTAAGCGTCCGTCTTTTAATGTTTCAACTCGCCCCTGAACAAGAGCCTGAGCATTAATAACCTTCCAATCTGCAAATCGTGGACGAGTATTTATAGAATCAAACTTTTGTAAAAACGCTTTAGAACCCATAATACGAAACAGCCCTGACCTTTTTAAATCAGCCATCACAACAGAGGCTACATCTCGCCCAATAGCAATATCTTCTTTAATGCTGATAAAGTCTGGAACAGCAATCGGCAGAGGGGCTGCTCGTCCTCCAGTAATATCAATACTGACCTCTGCCTTTGATACAGACGAAAAAGCCACCATAAACATAACAAAAAGAAGAAAAATTCTCATTTCACACCATACTTTTAAAATTCTGTTTAGTTTTAATACCTAATTTTTATAAAAACCAGTAATTTTGTTCCAGTACTAGGAATGGTTCTTGATGGAAGCGGAGCGTACCTAAGGGTACGTGAGCATTTCAGCAAGGTTCATGACGACGCAATGGGACAAAAGAACGGTTTTACGAAACGCCACCGTCCATTGGGTTAAAGCGTAACAACATAGTCTTCCATGTTTCATATTTCCCTAAAGGCACTTCAAACGGGCTGCATATATATACAGCACGCCTAGCACTTTCTGCTACTGATTTAAAATGAGCATCTGATTTATACAAAGCTTTATCAAGAATTTGAACTTTTTTCACAGTTCCATCTGGCATAAGATGCACACGTATTTCAATCAGCATATTTTCAATATCACGAGCCCCTGCATCAAGATTCCAGCACTGCTTTATTCTTGAAGCTATAGCATCTTTTTCACTGATAGTAAGATCTCTTCCAAAAGTTCCGCCTGTTCCGCCCTTGATGCCGCCTGTTCTTTTATTTGATGTACCGACTGCATCTGGCGTACGTTTTTTAAAGTTCTTTTTCATTCCGTCAACCGACGCTAAAAGACTTTCAAGCGGATTAACTTCTTTTTTCTTTTTCGGTTTTTTAGGCTTTTCTTCTTGCGGAGGAGCAGGTCTGCGAGATGGAGGAGGAGGACGCACTGCCACTCTTTTAGGCTTTGGTTTTTTCTTAGGTTCTTCTTTCTTTTCAACCAAAGAAACGACTTCTGGCTTTACTTCTTCAAATTCAAGCTCAGGAGCTTCTTCTTCTGATTTTATTTCCGTTGGAACAACTACAGGCTCGAATTCGATTTCTGGAGGTTGTTCTTCAGGTACAACAGCAGTATATTCTGGCTCTTCTGGCTCAGATTCTACTTCTAATTCAGACTCAGTTTCCTCTTCCGATTCGGCAGGCAAATTAGTTATTCCTGAAATTACAACATCACTAAGATCAACCATTATTGGAATTTCGGTAATAACAGGCTGTTTCCGCCAGAAAGCTGGCAAATCAAGCCATGTAACAAAACCAACAATTACATGTAGAGTAAGAGAATAGAAAAAGAATTTAGACAATTCTAAGAACCTTCTTTTTTATTCCTGTTGTTGTCTGTTTTAAGCCCTACCTTAGTAAAACCTGCGTTTTTCAGCAATCCCATAACTTCAATAATGCGTCCATAGGCTGCTCTTCTATCTCCGCTGATAATAATGCGGAGTTCTGGATTGTTTCTAACCATTGCTTTTAAGCGTGGGATTATATGCTCTATCTGGACTTCTTCTGTTGCAAGAAATATTGAACCATTTGCATTAATGCTGATATCCAAAGACTTATCACTGCCCTGCATTGCCTCCCCTGTTCCTTTTGGAAGGTCAATAGCCATGCCAGTAGTCAACAATGGAGCTGTTACCATAAAAATAACAAGCAGAACAAGCATTACATCTACCATAGGAGTAACATTTATATCGCTCATCACATTTCTGTGCCGTCTTCTTGTCCTGCGGCTTGAACGTATTGCAGCGGCCATTATTTTTCATCTCCTGATTTTTGACCGACAGCATCATCAAGCTGACGTGAAAGTATTGAGCCGAACTCACCTGCAAAATTCTCAAGACGTTGAGCGAACCTGTCTATATCACTGGATATTTTGTTATAAGCAACAACAGCAGGAATAGCAGCAACCAGCCCTAAAGCCGTTGCAAACAAAGCTTCTGCAATACCAGGAGCAACTACAGCTAAACTTGTATCATTAGAAAGCCCTATTGCATGGAAACTGTTCATAATTCCCCAAACAGTTCCGAACAGCCCTACAAAAGGAGACACAGAACCTGTTGAAGCAAGAAAAGTCATTCTTTGTTCAATGCGTTCAACCTCTCTATCAAGGGTAATTTGCATAGAGCGTTCTACACGTTGTTGCAAGCTTGCTCCGCCAATGCTTTGTTTTTCAGAAGAGCTTATTTTTACCGCAGAACGACGCCATTCTTTCATAGCAGAAACAAAAATTGCCGACATTGGGTCTTGAGGTCTGCTACCGATTTTATCAAAAAGCTCGTCCAGAGAACCGCCTTTCCAGAATTTTTCCTCAAACTTCTTAACACGCTGTCTGATACGACCAAATAAAGCATGTTTTTCAAAAATAATCGCCCATGACCATATAGAAGCCAAAATCAGAGCAATCATTACTGTTTTAACTATCATGTCAGCCTGTAGGAACAGACTCCACATGGACATTCCAGTATATGCAGTTGCACCTAATGCAGCAGAATCAATCATTAATACGCCTCGTTTTTATTTACATTTAACATATGGCAGAAGTTTATCCCGCAAGACAACAGGTATTCTTGCAGGCTTTCCGTCCATGGTTATACAAGCCAGCTTAACAGATAAAACTACTATATCTTTACCATCAAGCTGTATTCTTTGCTCCATATTCATGGAAGCACCTTTAATTTTCGTTACCATAGTATGAATTTCTAGCAAATCATCAAGTTTTGCTGAACGGCGGTAATCAATTTCACAATGCCTGACAACAAAAGCCTGCTTTTCAGCACTTTCCATTGCAGTTCTATGCTCCCAACCGAATAAGCGAATCATTTCAGTACGAGCTTTTTCTGCGAAAGTTAAATAATTCGCATAATAAACAACACCGCCAGCGTCAGTATCCGAATAATATACACGTAACGGAAAGACAAAGGTTTTTTCTTTCATAAGCCCTGAATAAGTTTCAGTCATTAGCTTTCCTACCACAATCGTCATCCTGAACTTGATTCAGGATCCACTTTTCTTCACTGTCAAAAAAAGAAGATGGATGCTGAATTAAATTCAGCATGACAGCGGAGCGATGTTCAGAATGACAGTGGAGGAAAATTTTATCATTTTTCATCAGCCTTCATCATCTCCTAAAAGTAAAAGCTGTTCGGATACTTTTGCAGGGAGGTTCATTCCTAGGTGTTTGTAACCGCTTTCGGATAAAACTCTTCCTCGTGATGTTCTTTGTAATAATCCCTGCTGAAGCAGATACGGTTCTATAACGTCCTCTATGGTGTCTCGTTCTTCTGAAAGAGCAGCTGCAAGAGTATCTGCACCTACAGGTCCGCCTTTATAATGAACTGCAATGCATGACAAATAACGCCTGTCCATTGCATCTAGTCCTTTTGCATCAACTTCCAGTCTTTGCAAAGCTTCATCTGCTACTGTTTTATCAATAGAAGATGTATTTGCAACAGCTGCAAAATCCCTTACACGTCGCAGCAATCGCCCAGCTACACGAGGAGTTCCACGGGAACGTTTTGCAATTTCCACTGCTCCGTCTTCTGTAATATCAATTCCAAGAACGCCTGCCCCTCTGCTAACAATTTTTTTCAGCTCGTCAGGAGTATAGAAGTTAAGTCGCAATGGAATCCCGAATCTATCCCTTAACGGTGTAGTCAACAGTCCAGAACGTGTAGTTGCTCCTACAAGAGTAAAAGGCTGAAGGTCTATTCTGACCGAACGAGCAGAAGGTCCTTCACCAATTATCAAATCAAGCTGAAAATCCTCCATAGCGGAATAAAGGACTTCCTCTATTGCTGGATTCATTCGGTGTATTTCATCAATAAACAGAACGTCTCGAGATTCCAGATTAGTCAATATAGCTGCTAAATCGCCAGCTTTTGAAATCATAGGTCCTGAAGTTGCCCTAAAACCAACGCCAAGCTCTCGAGATATAATTTGTGCTAAAGTAGTTTTTCCAAGCCCCGGAGGTCCATGAAAAAGAACATGGTCAAGAGCTTCTCCTCGACTTTTTGCAGCTAGAATAAACACTTCCAGATTCTCACGAGCTCGTTTTTGACCTGTAAATTCCTGCAAAGTTAAAGGACGCAGGCTTGGAGCTGCATCTTCTGGCAAACTCACAGGTGCGACAAGACGTTCCTCATTCATAGCCTATAAGTCCTTTTGAGCAAATTCTTTCAAAGCTTCACGTATAAGCCCCTGCATGGAAACATCACCTTCCTGTTTTTTCACAGCACGCCCTACAGCACTAAAAGCGTCCATGCGTTGATAACCAAGATTAACCAAAGCAGAAACAGCATCTTCCATTATATGAGAGACTTCTGAATCAGAAGAAACATCTGCTTTGCCAGAAGAAGTAGAAACTACTGAGTCAACAGACGGCAGGATTTTGCCTGTTTTATCTTTAAGCTCGCTTGCTATTCTTGCAGCCAGTTTAGGTCCAACGCCAGCGGCTCGGGTTAATGCGACTTTATCAGATGCAGCTATTGCCTGCATAAGGTCATCTGCCGTCAAAGCTGAAAGTATTGCAAGCCCGACTTTTACCCCTACTCCCTGAACTGAAGTCAGCAGCAAAAACCACTGTTTTTCCTCGGTCGAAAAAAAGCCGAATAAATGAATATGGTCTTCACGAACATGAGTTTCTATCAGCAGAGAAGCTGCCTCCCCTACCCTCAAATTTCCAAGAGTACGAGACGAACAAAAAACCAAATAACCAACGCCGCCTACATCTAAGACAGCCCAGTCTTCCCCAGTTGAATCCACTATTCCTTTTAATTTAGCTATCATTAAACAGTATCCTATTTATTCCAATCTTCAATACCAAATCCAACCTACACCTGTCATCCTGAATTTAGTTCAGGATCTACTATTTGTGCTGTAAAAGAAAAAAGGAGATCCTGAAACGAGTTCAGGATGACAGTATTTTTTGTCATTCCAAATTAGATTGCCACGTCGCTTCGCTCCTCACAATGACAACCGAGTGTTTCGCATATGAGCGTGGCAAATTGCGACTGCAAGAGCATCTGCTGCATCTTCGCTTTCTACTTTGCAAGCGGGCAACAACGTTCGAACCATCATAATGATTTGCTGTTTTGAAGCATGCCCTGCACCGACTACTGCCTTTTTTATTTTATTTGGAGCATATTCCGCTACGATAATCCCTGCTAAAGCTGGAGCAAGCATAATAACGCCCCTTGCATGTCCAAGTTTTAAGGCAGAAGCAGGGTTTCTGTTTACAAAAGTTTCTTCCACAGCAGATTCATCTGGATTATAAAGCTCGACAACTTCTTTAACTCCTGCATGAAGCTGTGCAAGTCTTTCCGACAATTCAAGCTTTGCATTAGAAGTTATCACTCCGTCAGCTATGTAACGCAAATGATTGTTATCAACATCAATAATGCCCCAGCCTGTTTTTCGCAAACCTGCATCAAGCCCTAATAATCGCATAATTTCTCTACTAACCGAGTTTTGCCATAACCTCATCAGAAATCTCGTAATTTGCTGCGACACGTTGAACATCGTCATCGTCATCAAGCAAATCAAGAAAAGTCATCATAGTTTTTGCTTTATCCTCGTCAAGTTCAACAGTGTTAAGAGGTTTCCAGTCAAGTTTTGATACAGCAGAAGCTCCGAATTTTGCTTCCAGACCTTCACGCACTATATTCAAATCATCAGGAGCACAGGTTATTTCATGCCCAGTTTCAAAAGTTTCAACGTCATCTGCTCCTGCATCAAGAGCTACTTCAAACATTTCATCAGCACTTGCTGCATCTGTTGGATACTGGATAAGTCCTATTCTATCAAAGTTAAATACAACACTACTCATATTTCCGCCAAACTTGCTAAATATAGAACGAACGACAGAAGCGGTACGGTTGCGGTTATCTGTCAAAGCTTCAACAATTACAGACGTATTTGCTGGACCATAGCCCTCGTAGCGGACTTCTTCATAGTTAGCATCGTCTTCACCTGGCATTGCTTTTTTAATTGCACGGTCAATGTTGTTTTTAGGCATATTTTGCTGACGAGCAGCCTGAATTGCCGCACGAAGACGAGGATTTTTATCAGCATCAGGCATACCTGTTTTTGCAGCAACAGTAATTTCCCGTGCAAGCTTTGAAAACAGTTTTGCACGTTTTTTATCCTGAGCACCTTTTCTGTGCATAATATTCGAAAATTGTGAATGACCTGCCATGGAACTAACCACCTTTCTTTTTTGATAAATTTAGTTTGTATATATATAACGTCTTTAAGGGTAAAAAAACAAGCCTGTTAAGAACAAGCTTGACGTTTTTATATACCGTCTCTACTCTTATATGCAGAGTGTGGCAAAATCCATGTTCAGGGGCTTCAAAACTCCTTTGTCTAAACGTGGCTGGATATGCAGCTATGAAACATTTCATATCACCCTGATTATGGTCGGGGTGATGGCAGTGTATGTCCAAGTTCTTCGGAGCTAAAGACTGCTGTGCCTTTGTCGTTTAGAGAGGTTTTTGAACACCCCGATCGCCAATTTATTTTGGCGGTCGTTTTTTTTATAATTACAGGGTGTTGATTATGACCGAACTGGATAAATACGCAGAAATTCTTTTTGCTGAATGTAAAAAAGAAAAACCTTTATGTTGTTTTCATCGAAAATTTCAAAAAACTCTTGATGAACACGAGCTAGTCGCAGCTCCTATAGATGCAACAACAAAAATGCTGAACGCAGGAATAGAAGCAGGAGCAGAAAACATACAGCAGGCAGAAACTATATACGCCTCAATGCTGTTAGCTTTTCAAGAATAGATTTCTTTTTCCTCTATTGTCATGCTGAACTTGTTTCAGTATCTACTTTCTTCTTTTACCGCCAAAAAAGGAGATCCTGAACTAAATTCAGGATGACGATGGGGGGGAGTGTCATCGAATTAAGTAACATCTATAGCAATGACAGGGAAACGCTATGCTTTTAGCAACAGTTTCATTTAACATAGCCTTTTAAAAAGGATAGCTTTGAGATAAACGTCCGCCTATTCGTATCATTTCAGACCTGACAGCAAGCCCAGTTCTATCGTCCGTTTCAACATATACAGCACATAAAGTCGCTTCTCCATTTGCAGGGGAAAAACGGTCTTTTCTGATTTTACGTACAAAACGGTGAACGGATTCTTCTTTTTTCATTCCAATAACAGAATCATAATCTCCGCACATTCCTACATCTGTCATATATGCAGTTCCTTTTGGAAATATCTGTAAATCAGCCGTTGGAACATGCGAATGAGTTCCTGCTACAAGAGAAACTTTTCCATTCATAAATTGACCAAAAGCCATTTTTTCGCTTGTTGCTTCTCCATGAAAATCAATAACAATAGCATCAACTGTTCTTCCAAGATTATAAGATAAAAGTATTTCTTCTGCCGCAGCAAAAGGGTCATCAAGAGGATCCATAAATAAACGCCCCATCACTTGAATAACTAGAACTTTTTTACCATTAACTGTCTCGAAAATACAATGACCACGCCCTGGAGTTTTTTTCGGATAATTAGCAGGTCTTATCATGCGATTGTCTTTGTCTATATAAGCAAGCATCTCGGTTTGATCCCAAATATGATTGCCTGTAGTAATCACATCTACGCCTTTATCATACATTTCTTTGCCAATTTTGGCAGTTATTCCAAAACCATGAGCTGCATTTTCTGCATTTACAATAACCGCATCAAGCTTAAGCTTTTCCCTAAGCTTTGGAATATGAGCAGAAATTGCATCTCTTCCAGAACGTCCGATAACATCTCCACAAAACAATATTTTCATCTGTTTTTCTTTTCAATTTTAATAACTTCAAGCTCTGTAACAATCCAATCAAGACGACTGTCAAAATCTGCATGTGGAACTTCATCAACTTCCTGACATGAATATGCAACGCCGACAGAAATTGGATTTCCTGACTTTTTCAAATGCTCAAGAGTCCTGTCAAAACAGCCCCCACCATAACCAAGCCTGTAACCATTACGGTCAAAAGCAAGCAAAGGAATCAACAGTAAATCAGGAATGACTTCATCTGTTTTTGCAGGATAGTCTGCTCCGAAAGGGCATTTTTTAAGCTCTGTATCAGAGTCCCACCTTTTAAACAGCATAGGCTTTTTCTTGTCAACAACAGCAGGAACACACAAAGCACAACCTTCCTGCGACAGTTTTTCCATTAAAAGAAGCGGACTAATCTCGCTTTTCATGGGAATATAACCAGAAACAGTAGAAATCTTTGCGTTTAATTCATGTTTAAAAAAATTATCACAAAGCTTTTTATGCTCTGAACCATCACTCTGACTAGCTATATTTTTACGCCTAGCCAAAGCTTCCGCCCTCAATTTCCGCTTTGCATTAGCTATATCTGGTAAATTCATTTTTCACTTTCAGAAAACATCGTGTATTTTCAAAGTAATGCCGCTGTACCGTCGGTGTACACGATTTCTCGTGGCCGGTATGTTAAAGTGGGTGTCGTATAACCGAACCACAGCTCGGACAGGGACAACTCCCTTTCTGTATGTATTGGCCCCTAGATTAACGGCACCTAACAAACACAGCAGCATTTCTTAGATATTCTCTAAACGTTCAGATATAGCCTCTATACGTTCAGATATAGAATTAATTAAATCAATAGATTCATTTTCAGCATTTTCGGCATTTTCATTTAAACCTGCCATACTTTTTAGTTTTTTCAGTTCGCTGCGAACATCTGAAAGCTCATCAGAAATCATAAGCCCCATCATCACAAGCAGCAAAGGTTCGCTTATCTGCCCTACAGCCCCTACAAGTTTTTTTGCCTGCTTATCCATATAACGACCAAGATGAATAAGGCTATCTTCCTGCCCATCATCGCAAGCTACATGATAAGGTCTACCGTTAATATGTATTGTTGTTTTGGACAATATTTTAAGACTCCAAAACTTTTGCCAAACGCTTGATAGTTTTATCAAGATTATTAGAAACTTTTGACGTTGTTTCTCGAAGCTTTATATTTTCTTGCTTTAGCAAAGAAGAACCTTCAGCAGAAGCTTCTCTTTCAAGCACTCTTGCTGCCTCTCGAACTTCAACGACATCTTCCAGTCTTGCCAACGCTCTATCGAGACGTTTTACCGCAACACGACCATTTACAGACTTGTGTATCATAGAATCTTTCAACTAACCAGTATTCACTCATATTTCCATGCTAGAATATGCTTTATAATAACACAATCGTCAACGCCTGAAAACTTGCTTTTAAGTATTTTATCAGGTTATGTTATCTGACAAGTTTATATATACGCTAACTTGACTGTATAGTTTAAGGAATCGACAAATGCAAATTACCAAATGTGTAAAGAAAATACTTTACAATTACGACAGCGACAATCCTGGTGCGAAAACGAATCTAGCTAGAATTTTGATGCATGGTAAAACATCTGGTTCTGGAAAAATGGTTGTTTTTTCTGCCGAACATGGATTTGAAAATGGTTCTGCATGCTGCTATTCCAACAATCCGCAGGCTTTTGACCCTCATTATCTTTACCAGCTTGCTGTTGATGCTCAAGTATCAGCCTTTGCCGCACCATTAGGACTGCTGGAAGCAGGTGCTGGATATTTTGCAGGAGCTGTTCCTACAATACTCAAACTAAACAGCTCAAACGACTTGAACACCAAAAAACTCGAACCAACACAAGCTATCACTGGTAGCGTTCAAGATGCCTTGAGGCTTGGTTGTGTTGCTGTTGGTTTTACTATTTTCCCATGCTCTGACCGTGCGGATGAAATGTTTGAAGACTTGCGGGAAATTGCTAATGAAGCAAAATCATGCGGGCTTGCTGTTATGGTATGGGCTCACCCAAAAGGAGGCTTTCTTTCCAGAAATGGAGAAACTGCCATAGATACGGTTGCTTATTCAGCCCATATAGCAGCTTTGATGGGAGCACACATTATCAAAGTTAAAATGCCTGAACTGCACATAGAACAGCCAAAAGCAAAAAGCATCTACAAAAACAAAATGCAAAAATTTGAAGAACAATCAGCTCGTGTCCGTCATATTGTTCAGTCATGTTTCAATGGTCGCCGTCTTGTGCTTTTTTCAGGAGCAAGAAAAAGCGGTCTAAATGAGATTTACAATGAAACAATGAATATACGCAACGGCAGTGGAAGCGGAACAATTCTTGGAAAAGATTTATTCCAAAGAGAACATGACGAAGCAGTAAAACTAGTCAACAAAATAGCACAGATTTATCAGGAATAATCCCCCTAATTGTCATCAACCCACTTGAATAAGAAAGTTATATTTCTTTGCATTTGGCGTTTAAGATGACGATTAGTTTACGCATAACGGCTGTTATTGCTACCATTTTCTTTTTTCCTTTTGCAATCAGTTTT
>DAOWDM010000188.1 GCA_030639035.1 Alphaproteobacteria bacterium | reverse complement strand
TAATAAAATTGATAAAAAAAGACTAAGCTTTTAAGGTTATCTATAAAAAATTTTCATACGGAAGATATATATAAACAGAAGTTTCTTCTTCTTCTTCCTTGCTTTCAATATCAATAAATCCATTATATTTAGCAACAATACCATAAACTATAGACATGCCAAGCCCCATTGCATTATCTGTATCTTTTTTTGTTGTAAAAAATGGAATAAATACCTGTTTAATGGTTTCCTCGTTCATGCCGCAACCGTTGTCGTAAAATTCAAGCTTTGCATAGTTTCCTTTTGGATATTTTCCCGCTGCTAACGTTTCTCCATCAAAATAAATATTTTCTGCTGATAGCTTGATAAGACCTTTTTCTCTGTTTGCTTTTTCAACAGCGTGAATACTATTGGTTAGAAGGCTTTGTAAAATCTGATTAATTTGAGATATGTCAACTAAGATTGTTCCATCGCATTTTTCTGTATTGCATCTAATTTCAACATTAAATGGGACAGAAACATCAAGCGACTTTGCAAAAACATCAAATATCGAGCATATTTTTACGGACTCAATAGTTATGTTTTTCTTACCCGCGAGTCTCTGTAAGTGCTGAATGACATTGCTAGCACGCCTTGATGCAGTAAGGATATTCTCAAGGTTTTGCGATGCTGGATTGTTTTCAGAAAGCTTTTTTTTGGCTATCGTGCAATGTCCAAGAATTCCCATTAAAATATTATTAAAATCATGTGATATGCCGCCAGAAAGAACTCTTAAAGCATTCCAGTAAGCAACATTTTCTTCTTTTACAAGATTTGTAATGTCTTGAACTACCGTTGATATATATGATGGTTTTTTTGACTCATTTTTAACAACAAAAGCACTTATTAACGCTGGAAAGGTTGTCCCATTTTTTCGTTTGCATAATGTTTTTTCTGAGGGAAGCCTGCCTTTTTCCAGCAGTTCTTTATTTAGCCTGTCCATTGTTTCTATATATTCTTGTGAATAAAAAGAGGACATGTGTTTGCCTATGGAATCTTCAACTGATAAGCCATGTATATCTGCCCATTCTTGATTAACATAAAGAAGCATGCCGTTCATGTCGATTATGCCAGTGCCATACAATGAGTCGTTTAGAACGTCTTTAAAGTTAATATCTTCAACCATTATTAGTATCCATGTAAAATTGCTTGAATATTATTACATAAAATTAGAGTTTCTAGTGCTTTTATAAAACATACAAATAAAAGTATATTTTTAAGAAGAAATCCTAGATTAACTATATAAAAAGTAATATACTTTTATTCTTTTTTAAAGGTTATCTTTTAAATTCAAAATGAGCTTTATTTTTTCAAGGAAATATTCATGGGAATAAAAAAACAAACTGAAGACAAGCGTCCTGTACTTGTCAGTGTGGATTTTTCAAAAGATTCCGAAGCCGCTTTACTATGGGCTTGTGAATACGCACGTTTTTTCAAAGTTAAAGTGATTTTTTTACATGTGATACATGATCCAGCAGATGCTCCAGGGTATTATAAAACAGAAGAAAAAGACCTTTTGCACCCTATGGAAGTTGTTGCAAAAAAAATGCTGGACGAATTTCTGACAAGAATTTTCAGCGAAAACCCAGAAATTGCATCTTGCAATAAAATTGAAACGCTTCTTGTTTCGGGGCTTCCGCCTACTAGAATTCTTGAAGTAGCAAAAAAAGAAGATGCCAGAATAATTGTAATGGGCAGCAGAGGAAGAACTGCTCTTGCATCTTTCCTGCTTGGCTCAAAAACTCAACGGGTATTACAGCTTTCTCCTGTGCCTGTAACAATAATTAAAGCTGAAAAAAGTGATAAGGAAGAAAAATAGTGCTTAATGAACTAAACCATTTTGATTTGTGGACAGGTCTTTTTGGAGGACTCGCCCTGTTTCTTTTCGGCATGGATATAATGACCCGTGCTTTGAAAATTGTAGCTGGAAACCGCATGAAGGGAATTCTTGCTAAGCTGACAAAAAACCGTTTTGTCGGAGCTGCAACTGGGGCGGCTATAACAGGAATTATTAACTCGTCTTCTGTAACTACCGTATTGCTTGTTGGTTTTGTTTCTGCTGGTCTTATATCAATGACTCAGTGTGTCAGTGTTATTTTAGGTGCAAACATCGGCAGTACAATGACGGCTCAAATACTGGCGTTTAATGTTAGTAAAATAGCCTTGCCTATGATAACAATAGGCTTCTGCATGAACTTTCTTTCCAAAAAAGAAAAAACTCGTGAATATGGGGCTATGCTTTTAGGTCTTGGCATGGTGTTTTTTGGCATGTCTGTTATGAGTAATGCAATGACTCCATTAAGGGGTTATCAGCCGTTTCTTGACCTTATGGTTACTATGGATAACCGCTTTTTAAGCATTTTGATTGGTGCAGCATTTACAGCTATAATCCAGTCTTCTGCTGCAACAACTGGTATTGTTATAGTAATGGCTGGTAGTGGGCTTATATCTTTACCAGCTTCAATAGCAATTGCTTTTGGTGCAAATATCGGCACTTGTGCCACTGCTGGTCTTGCGGTTATTGGAAAGCCACGTGAAGCTGTAAGAACTGCTGTTGTTCACACACTATTCAATGTAATTGGTGTTTTATTATGGGCAGGGTTTATTCCTGAATTTGCTGAATTTATTACATACATTTCACCAATAGGTAATGCCGCTGGTTTAAGCGAAGCAGAAATGATTGCTGCTGCTGCTCCCCGTCAGATTGCAAATGCTCATACTATTTTTAATATATTCAATGCCTTGCTTTTTATCGGATTTACTCCACAGATAGCTCTTATTGCTGAATGGCTTGTTCCTGATAAAGCAATAGAAGAAGAAGAAAAAGAAGAAGAACTCAAACCAAAATATTTATCAGAAGAGCTTCTTGTTGCCCCTGCACTTGCTATTGTCCGCTGTCGTCTTGAAATAGGACAGCTTGGAGACATGGTTGAAACTATGTTCAAGCAAATAATGCCTGCTATTCTTACTGGTAAAAAACAAAGTTTGAATGAAATAGCTAAAACTGATGACAATGTAAGTATTCTGCATGGTCATATTATTGATTTTCTTGGAAAAATAAGTTTATCAGGTCTTACAGAAGAACAGTCCGATGAAGTTATTGCATTGATGGATAAAGCTAATCAGTTTGCTCATATTGGAGACATTATAAAAACCAACCTTGTGAGAACAGGAAAGCGTCTTTTAGCTGATGAAATTATTATCAGTCAAACAACCCAAGAAATGTTAATGAAATTCCATGCTCAGGCAAGTCTTGCACTAACTGGAGCAGCTGCCGCTGTAAGAGATAGAGACATTGAACTCGCTGGTAATGTTATTCACATGAAACGTGGTATGGCACGGCTTGCAACAAGAGCAGCAAGGCATGAAGCTGAAAGACTTGTTGCTGACCAGCCTAACAGGCTTCGCACATATACACGAGAAATCGAAATAGTAGAAAACTTAAACCATATTTTCAACCTCTGTCGACGTATTGCTAAAACGATAATAGAAACAGACGAGAAAATTAAAAAAAGAAGCGAACCTGAAGAAAAACCTGAGAAAAAAATCAAAGAAAAAGTAGAGGTAGAAGCGGCTTAGAGATAACAAGCTCGACGACTGTCATTCTCAGCCCCTATCGTCATCCTGAAACCGTAGGTGTAGGGAAGCTTGAGCG
>DAOWDM010000018.1 GCA_030639035.1 Alphaproteobacteria bacterium | reverse complement strand
TTGATTTACTTGTATGCAAAAAGTTACTCCATTGTCATTCTCAGCCAGAATGGCTGGGAATCCAGACTTTTAAAAACAGCCAAGAAAGACTGGATACCCGAACCTTTAGTTCGAGTATGACAAACAGTGGTATAGAAAAATGATAGCTCTACACAATATGAAAAGAATCTTATGAAAATTCCAGCTTTTATTTTTACAGTTTTTCTTTTTATTATTCCAGAGGTGGCATCAGCCAAAGGTTTGCTGGATATGCTTGCAAACTTTAAGATGAAGTCGGGCAAAACTATTTCTGATATAGCAGCAGATAAACTGCTGTTGGCAGCTATTGCATCTTTACCTGAAAATATATTTGTTAGGTATGATGATGTACGAGCAGATATTGAAAAGGGAAAACTTGAAGTTTATGGCGTTGTTGTAAAGAAAAAGGCAGGAAATTTAACTCAAGTCGCATCTATTGAAAAAGCTGTCTTAAATGGAGTTGACATTGTAACTATTTTATCAGGAAAACCAACATCTGCAAAAAGAATCATTATAAATTTTGGAAAATATAAAGAATGGCAATTGGAAAGCAACCAAGTAATATCTGGAGAAATATCTAAACTAACTGCTAAAAATGTTTTTGTTTCTAAAAAAACTGTAATGGTTGAACACCTTGATGTTAATGAAATTCTTTTGCATAATTCATCTCAAGATAGGAAAGTCTCAAATATAAATGTAAAAAATCTTGTTTTTCAAGTTACGGCTAAAAATTCATCAGAAATAAAGTTTTCAAATGCTACAATCGATGGAAAATCTGTTAATAATATTGATGAGGCAATAAATTATTCACAGAAATGATTTATCTTTTCCTTTATTATGATTTGTAAGGTATGGAGTATTAAAGAAAAATAATGGCAGTTGGCAATCCATCTTCTGAAACAGCTAATTTGTATGATGAGTTGACTCATTTGCCGTACTCTGCTCATTCAAAAATTGAACAAATAGAACAAAAACTGCATCAAATAGTAAAATTAAATCCAAAAGATATTTGCTCAAGAATTGCTTTGCTACAATCATTTTCTATGACAGCAAAACTGGACGATGCAATTGAGCAGGCAGAAATAATCTGGAAACAATCTGCTCATCTTCCACCTCTTGTAGAGCAAAGTTATATATCAGCTTTGATTGATATTGGGTTGTTTTCATGGGCTTCATCATTAGTGCCACATAAGCTAAATGAAAGAGGAGGTCTTGGAAGAAAAGGCTATTTCCCTATTTCTTTGGCGAGTGCAATAGGAAGCGGAAACGTTGAACTAATGGCTCGCATTGCAAAGCATGAAGAAGCAGATAATAATGCTGAAAAATTAGAGTTTATTGTAAAGCAGATGAATGAATATGACCTAGCTGTTCATTTTAAAAATCAGCAAGCAATAATTAATGAGCTTTCTCTAGGGCATCAGGCTGCATATGAAGTTGTATTGGACAGACGTAAAAACTGGCCATTCATTGACATCGGAATATTCATCAAAGGCGACAGCTTGGAAATCTATCGTCTACAGTCTGCAATTGATAGAGCTGTTAAGGAATACTATAAATCAGCTGGTATCCAGCCACCTCGAAATTGTCGAACCAGAATTTTTGACATCAATGCTCATTTGCCTCCAGATGGTTCAAAACCAACGGAAAGCTAAGGTTTTTGAGTGGTTTTTAGGCGGGCTTTTTCAAGAATTGTAATTCCATAAAGCTGTTTTGTTTCTTCTTTAGTCAAAGGTATTTCTATTAGCTCGACTGCTCTTTTTTCTATATCAAGATCGGCGAAATGTAGCCTTAAAGCTTCTTTTGTTTTTGTCCTGACTTCGTTACTGTCAAGATATTCATGAGCAATAAAGGTCTCGACAAACTCTTTTTTATTTACGTCATTGATTTTATTCACATAAGGATTGTCTAGCAATGTTCGCAGTTCCACAGCGGTAAGGCAACGTGCAGGACCTGCTCTTTTACATAAAGCGACTACACTGCCTTTATAATCTTTGCACATTCTTTCAGAGAATTCATCAAAGGCCTGAACGCCAACATCAGCAGGTATTGGAACATCAGCTTCGAATATATCAAGCTCTTCTAGGAAAGCTCCGCCTTCAGTATCGCAAATATTAACATATTCTGAAGATAGCTCACAAAGTTCTTTTGCAAATTTGAAATTTTTAGCCCCTGTAAACAACACAAGAATCCCAGGAACATGCGTATCTGCATATCGGGCTATTTCTATGACTTCCTCATAAAGCTCCATATGTTTTTCAAGCTTTGCCCTAGTCTTTTTAGGAGTTTTTTCAAGAGTCCTTTCGTCGATGGTTCTGTCTCCAATTTTTTTTCTTTTATAGCTGGCTATTCGTTCTGAAAGGAGCTGTTCTGCGGCTTTAATACCGTCTTCACCTGCGTTTATATGAACGACTAAATCGCTACTTTTTGTTCTTTTTTTATGCAAAATCTACCTCTCCGCCCAACACATTTAAAGCATCACGTATTCTTGGTTTAAGAAATATCCTGTCTTCTGATGTAACAGGTTTATTCTCAGGACCGTCCCAATTCTTTACTTCAGACAAATATATGACATGACCAAAAGCCTCTATTCCTTTGCCGCACTCTCTTGGAATAGTAAGCGAGCGTTTGCCGTCAGAATAAAATATTGCATAAGGACCTGCACTTCCTATTTCTTCTCCTTCGTCGCTTTTTGCAAGCTGAGGATGAACTAAATGAAACATTAACAAGCTCCTAATTCCATTGCCTATCATTACATAATACAGTATTTTTAACGAAATTGATACTTAAAGAGTCTATGGTATGTCTCAAAACAACTGCTATCTGGAAGATGAGAAAAACACTGTTTGCGAACGTTTAAATCAAGCAGATAATGTTGAACCTTTTTTCTGGCAAAAAAAATCTTTGGAAGAAATGAGTGAAACAGAATGGGAGCTTTTATGTTCTGGCTGTGGAAAATGCTGTCTTCATAAAATAAACGATAGGGAAAATAAAAAGACTCTTTTTACTAATGTAGCTTGTCGTTTTCTTGATATTGAAATATGCACCTGCAAGCTATATGAGCATAGACACAAAGCAGATTCAGGCTGTAGAAAAATCAACATTGAATCTTTGAAAGAAACTCCACGCTGGCTTCCAAAGACATGTGCATATCAATTGCTTTATGAGGGAAAAGATTTGCCAAACTGGCATTATCTTGTTTCAGGTTCATTTGAAACAGTACACAAAGCAGGCTTTTCAATAAAAGGTCGCACCATCAATAAAGTTATAACAGCTGAAAATTGCCATAAATACATTATAGACTGGGACGACATTTAATTTTGGCTATGTTCCATTAAAGTGTTGCTAAAAACACCACTCCGCTGTCGTCTTTCTCTCTACTCGTCATACTCGAAATTTTAATTTCGGGTATCCAGCTTTTCTTAAAAAAGATTCTGGATTCCAAGCCTTTGGCTGAGAATGACAGCGAGGGGTCGTTTACGCTCGCAATAACAGTACTAAAATGTTCTAATTATGTTAAATAGCAACAGTTTCATTTAACATAGCTTTATTTTAGGTATTTCGCATATCAATTTAAATCAGACAGAAACTAGCTTTATCGTCCCATATTGCTGGATAGTTTCTTTGCAAAAGTTATGATCTTATCTATTTCTTTGGATTTTTTTTGTGCTTTTTCAACAGGAACAAACTTATAATGTTTTGCTAAATCCTTAAATCCGCCTTCAAGAACAGTTGTTGGGCGGTTTTTATCATTTATTTGCTCAAGATGTCCTTCAACGCCAAGCTTGTAAGAAGAACCTCCGC
>DAOWDM010000147.1 GCA_030639035.1 Alphaproteobacteria bacterium | reverse complement strand
CTGCTACACCTATGGTAAAAATACGCATTCTCATAGCTTTTGCCAGCATCAAAGCCTGCACTGGTTCGATGTTTCCAGTTGTATTATGCCCATCTGTAAGAAGTATCAGAACTCTGCTTCTTAAAGGACGGTCACGAAACCGTTTAGCAGCAAGCCCTATTGTATCCCCGATTGCCGTATCCATACCAGCAAGTCCAATTTCAGAATCTTTGAGTATCTGCTGTACTGTTGCTCTGTCATAAGTAAGCGGACACACGTGAAAAGCCCGAGTTCCAAACAATATAAGCCCAAGCCTGTCGCCTTCTCTTCTGCTGATAAATTCATTTGCAACTTTTTTTACAACAGTTAGTCGGTCAGTTGGATTGCTGTTCAGCTTAAAATCAGGAATAGACATACTGCCCGATATATCAACTGCAAGCATTAAATCCCGTCCCATTGTTTCAACTTCTTCTGGTGAGCCTATCCATCTTGGACGAGAAGCAGCAAAAAGCAATCCTGCCCATACGAACAGCATTGTAATCATTCTCCACCTGCCACGATTTGTTTTGGACATCACTCCATGAGGCAAACCAACAATTTCATTGAAAAAATAAACTTTTAAAGCACCGCCTCGCCGTCCTGAAACGGCAGACATATAACGTCTTATCAACAGAGGCAACGGCAGTAGGAGCAAAAACCAAGGAAATGCCAGCTCAATCATAGGCTAACCAACGAGTTATGCTTTATCCAGTTTTCGGCTGCTGTAATTAGTTTTTCACCGCATTTATCTGATTTAAAAGATTCTTCTGAGACATAAGGAGCTAACGCAAGAAGCTCGCCCTCTCTATCTGTAAAAGTCATGTCATGCACAGTTTCAAGCAGAAATTTCTGCCATTTTTCACCATGCAGACCTGCGACTTTTTCATTTCCGTAAAGAACCAAAGCTACTCTTTTAAGCAAAATAGATATTTCTACAGCAAGTTTACGGACATTTCCGTCTTTAGAATAAATCAAAGACAAAGCATTAAGTTCTTTCAACGCCTGTCTTTTCATCATTGGAGTACGGAGTTTTTTATAAATTATCGACAGCACACCTGCCAAAGCCATACACAAACCAGCTACAGCCCACCAGCCCAAAGCAGGAGGCCAAAAAGAAATTGCATCTGGAAGATGAATATCACGTAGCTCAAGAAGTGGATTGCTATTTCCCATTATAATACAGCCTTTAAATCTTTAGCTTCCTCTGGAATATCGTCTTTAATTTCAGCAATCCTTGGAGCAAAAAGCCCATATCTTAAAACATTAGAAAGCTCGTCATCAGTGCTGAGAATCGTAAATGCTATGCGTCTTTCACGGCAGAAATTTTCAATTTTTTCCCTGCGTTGTGCAAAATGCTCTGAATATGCTTTACACCATAACGCATCGCCTGCATTCATAGTCAGCACACGCTCGCCATCGCTGATTCTGTAAAGAGCAGGAGGAGGAGGAGCTTCCTCTAAAGGGTCATGCACAAAAACACAGCCGACATCACAATGTTTTGATATGCGTGCAAGATGACGTTCCGCTTCCTCATCAAAATCATAGAAATCGCTTATTAAATAAACCTGTCCGCCATAACGTGATATTTGTCGCAAAGCTGTGAGAGTCTGAGATAATTCAACTCCGCTACCACTCGAACCGTCGGCTGTGCCAGCACTTAAAGCCTGAAGAAAATGCAGCAGTCTGCGTCTGCTTCTCAAAGGCTTGATTTCAACATTTCCAGAAGCTGTCATAACCAAACCGCCTACACGGTCGCCGTCTTCCAGAGTTTTCCACGCAAGAGCAGCAGCAACACGGGCTGCAATAACTGACTTGAAAGCCACACGAGTTCCAAAACGCATTGGAGGTCTTGCATCGACTACAATATGAACAGGTTTTTCTCTTTCTTCATGGAACAGTTTTGTATGAGGCTTGCCTGTTCTAGCTGTTACTCGCCAGTCAATAGTTCTTACGTCATCGCCTGCCTGATATATGCGGACTTCATCGAATTCCATACCCCTGCCACGAAAAGGTGACCTTGTCATTCCTGCTGTAAAAGTCTTGGTTTTTGCCTTTGCTGAAAGATGAGTCTTTTCAATATACCGTCGCATTGAAACAAGGTCATCTAAATCTGCAATGACTCCCTTTGTCCAGCTTTTAGAAGTGGATTTCTCTTCTTTTGAAGATGTAACCTTACCTGTCAGGCGTTTAAAAAAACCTGATAATGGCTTTTGTTTTTTTGCTACTGGTTTCATTGATATTTTCTATGGAAGAGGGACACGGTTAAGCAAAAGATTTAAGAAACTGTCTGTTGTTATGCCTTTTGCCTCTGCTTCAAATGTAAGTAAAATTCTATGCCTTAAAACATCATGTACTATTGCATGCACGTCTTCTGGAGAAACAAAATCACGCCCTACAAGCCAAGCTCTAGCCCTTGAACAACGGTCAAGTGCAATCGTACCACGAGGGCTTGCTCCACAGAAAGTCCAATTTGCAAGCTCGCTGCCATAAGGTGAAGGGTCTCTGGTAGCAAGAACAAGCTGAACTATATATTCTTCCAACTCTGGAGAAAGATGCACGTCCATAACTTTTGCTCTTGCATCGAAAATAGTTTTTTGCTTTATTTTCTTAAAACCAAGATTGAACGTTCCACGAACTTCACTGCGTACCAATTCAAGTATTTTTCTTTCAGCTTCGGCTTCTGGATAGCCTATTTTTACATAAAGCAGAAAACGGTCAAGCTGAGCTTCTGGAAGAACATAAGTTCCCTCTTGCTCAATAGGATTCTGTGTAGCCATAACCATAAACAATCTTTGCAAAGGATAGGTTTTTCTACCTGCTGTAACCTGCCTTTCTTCCATTGCTTCAAGCAGGGCTGACTGCACCTTTGCTGGTGCTCTGTTGATTTCGTCTGCAAGCACTAAATTATGGAAAATAGGTCCTTGCTGAAAAATAAAAGAACCATCTTCAGGTCGAAAAACATCTGTTCCTGTAACATCAGCAGGAAGCAAATCAGGTGTGAACTGAATACGGTGATCATCGCACTCAATAGCAGCCGATAATGACTTGATAGCCTTTGTTTTTGCAAGCCCAGGAGCTCCTTCGACAAGAAGATGTCCGTCCGCAAGTAATGCTATCAGCAATCGCTCGTTAAGCTTTTCCTGACCAATAATGCACTTGTTCATGTACTCCTTGAGTTTCATAAAAGCATCATGAGGATTTATTTCATTTGCTGATACTGAAAAAGTTTCCGCTGCCAAAGTCATCTGATTTTCCTGTTTCATTTTTTACCAATCTTATTGTGTGTCTTTAATATGTCGCTGTGAACCTTAAAGTCGCCGTCATCCTGAAACCGAAGGCGTAGGGAAGCGTGAACG
>DAOWDM010000250.1 GCA_030639035.1 Alphaproteobacteria bacterium | reverse complement strand
GAACGAGCAAGAAAGTTTCTGTTGCTAGTTCTTACTGATACAGCTTTTGTTTGAGGAGACTGTGAGTTACCAATACAGAAACCACAAGCAGACTCTGCAAATCTTGCTCCACTTGCTATCAAGTCGGCTAAAGCACCGTTTGTAGCAATGTTCTGATAAACCTGCTTAGAACCTGGAGCAATCACAAGGCTCACATCTGGGTGAACTGTTTTACCTTTTAATATAGCGGCAACAGTCATCAAGTCATTGTAAGATGAGTTTGTGCAGCTTCCGATACAAACCTGATTAACTTTTAAGCCGTCAAAATCTTCAACTTTTTTGATGTTTCCAGGGCTGTGAGGATAAGCCACCATTGGCTCTAGCTCGCTAAGATTTACATCAATTACTTTCTCATATTCAGCACCTTCATCAGCTACTAGCTCTGACCAATCGCTTTCTCTGTTCTGTAATTTAAAGAACTCACGAGTAGTTTCATCACTTGGGAATATTGAAGTCGTTACGCCACATTCAGCACCCATGTTTGTGATAGTCGCTCTTTCAGGAACAGAAAGCGTTTTAACACCTTCTCCGCCATATTCAAACATACAGCCAACATTGCCTTTGGTAGAGAAAATACTAAGCACTTTAAGAATAACGTCTTTTGCACTTACCCATGGATTTAATTTACCGTTCAGGTTGATTTTAATGACTTTAGGGCATGTAATATAAAAAGCACCGCCTGCCATTGCAACTGCAACATCAAGACCGCCAGCACCTATTGCAATCATTCCAAGACCGCCACCTGTAGGAGTATGAGAATCAGAACCAAGCAGAGTTTTACCTGGTTTTCCAAAACGCTCTAAATGAACCTGATGGCAAATACCGTTACCTGCTCTAGAATAAACAATTCCGAATTTTTCAGCTACAGATTTTAAGTATTTATGGTCATCTGCATTTTCAAAACCTATCTGAACCGTATTATGGTCAACATAACTAACAGATAAGTCTGTTTTTACTTCCTTAACTTTCATAGCCTCAAACTGAAGATAAGCCATTGTTCCAGTGGCATCTTGAGTCAAAGTCTGATCGATTCTAATAGCGATTTCTTTACCTGGAACATAATCTCCTTCTACAAGATGCTGTTCCAGCACTTTCTGAACGATATTTTTACTCATTGCGGCTTTAAAACCCTTCCTGATTTTTGATTAATATGTTTTTGGCAGGGGTATCCTGCGATTTCATTGATAATATGGAAATGACTTAACACGCATAAAAAATCCACCCTAAAAGGTGGATATAGAAATTCTCTGATTTTAATGTAAGTAGTAAAAATCATGCTCAGGCTAAAAAACCAAGAGTATTGCCAGCTAAAACCTATTCTGCATTTTTTACAAAAGAAATTCATTTGATTACTTTAATAAAACCAGTGAGCACATTTCCAAACAAACAGCGTACCAAACATATTTTCTTTGTAAACAATTTTTATAAAAATTTTATAACTTTTTTTTATAATCACTTTCAATGATAAGATGTTTATTTTTCAAACCTGCTATCGTGCAATAGAATGTTTGTGGCACTCCCTAAAACACGAAGAGATTTATCTAAAAACATATTAAAGTCGCATCAACTATAAGCCAGAGGAACACTAGAACAAGGATATTGACATTTTTTTTAATAAACACCACTATTGAGTGATGAAAAAAATAGCAACACTTGTCGCTTGTACGATAGCAGTGGGATTTGCCCTGGTTCTCGTATTCTTGCATCTTTCACCGTCAAAGGTTTCTGTTGTCTCGGAAACTACTGACAAAGTAAAACCTTCAGTAGAAAAACCTACAGATAAGCCTTCGAAACAAATTGTAATTGGCTACAGTATGCCGAAATTTCGGACTACACAGCCAAGGATTATGCAGGGATTCAAAGACCGTGCAGAGGCAAAAGGCTGGAAAGTTATAGTTCTCAATGCTGATGCAAATGCAGAAGTGCAGGAAAAGCAAATTGACCACTTCATTTCTCAAAAAGTTGATGCGATTGTAGCTGTTCCTGATGATTGCAAGAGAATCGCTTCTTCAATCAAAAAAGCAGAAGCAGCTGGCATACCTTTTTATACAATTGACCGTGCTCCTATCGGCTATCCGATTGACATAGTCGTAAGCTCAGATAATGTTCTTGCCAGTTCACAGTCTGCTGAAGCTTTGGTAAAACTGCTTACGGAACGCTATGGTGAACCGAAAGGCACAGTAATTGAGTTCCAAGGAGACCTTAAGCATGACGTTTCACAGAACCTG
>DAOWDM010000112.1 GCA_030639035.1 Alphaproteobacteria bacterium | reverse complement strand
CAAGCTCAGGAAAAAGCTCATATGACTCCTGTTGGTAAAACAATCTCATGGAGCAATCACAGCACAGGCGATAATGGCACCATTCTTCCAGTTAGAGAAGGAAAGACTCATACTGGTCTTTTATGCCGAGAATATGTTATTCAGATAGAGCATGCGAATAAAATAGAAAAAACCAGCGATACCCTCTGCCAGCAGTCTGACGGTTCATGGAGACTTTCCCGTTAATTTATAAACATTAAAAGAAAACAAAATGCACGATCCATACAGTATTTTAGGTGTTTCAAAAAAAGCTAGTCAAGATGAAATCAAAAAAGCTTACCGTAGCCTTGCTCGTTCTCTTCACCCTGACATGCACCCAGACAATCCAAACGCTGAAGAACGCTTTAAAGATGTAACTTCTGCTTATGATATATTATCTGATCCAAAAAAACGGTCTCGTTATGACAATGGCTTTATAGATGAAGCTGGCAGAGAACAACCAGGTTTTAATTTCAACAGGTCAAGAGGAGGCTTTGGAAAAAGGTCAACTAGTTTTGACTTTAATGATATGTTTGGTTCTGATGATTTTCTTGGTGATATATTCAGAACACAACAAAAAAGAGCAAAACCTAAAAGCCCTCCTTCCACCAAAGGAGCTAATATTTCATATACTCTTACAGTTTCTTTTGAAGAGTCCGCCCTTGGTTCAACAAAAAAGATTTCTCTAACCAACGGCAAATCTCTTAATATACGTATTCCTGCAGGAACAGAGGACGGTGGCACTCTTCGCCTTAGAGGACAAGGCACTGCTGGCATAGGTGGCGGCAATGCAGGAGATGCTTTAATAAAAATCAACGTCAAACCTCATGCATTTTTTACCATTAAAGGATATGACGTATATATGGACTTGCCTATTACTCTTAAAGAGGCGGTACTTGGAGGAAAAGCTACAGTTCCAACTTTGCATGGAAAAGTTACAGTATCAATTCCAGAAGGTTCTAGCACAGGTTCACTGCTTAGGCTAAAAGGCAAAGGAATCCCCAAAGAAAAGGATTCAAACAACGGAGATCAGCTTGTAAAGCTCAATATTATGCTGCCATCTAAATCTGATGCCACACTTATAAAATTCCTTAAAAACTGGCAGCCGATTCAAGAAGATATAAGAGCAAAAACAGACCTTTAGAATGTTTCAGACCTTCTTGTCATTCCCAGCCATTTGGGCTGAGAATGACAACAGGAAGGAACAGTTCTAGGATGATAACGCAATGACACAAAACAACGGTTTTTAATTAATGATATATATAAATAATCTCACCTACCGTATAGGTGGCAGAGTTCTTTTAAATGATACTTCTGTTCATATAGCCAAGGGACAGCGTGTTGGGCTGGTTGGTCGTAACGGCTCTGGCAAAACAACTTTGCTGCATCTGCTTCTTAAAGAATTAGAACCTGAAAATGGCGAAATAATTATCCGTTCTAACAGCATCGGTCATGTAAAACAGGAAATTTCTGATACTAGCGTTAGCCTTATAGATTATGTATTGGCAGCAGATATCGAACGTTCTGAATTGCTGGCAGAGCTTGAAAGCAGTACGGTTGACGGACATAGAATTGCAGAAATTCATGAACGCTTAATGACAATAAACGCCCACGCTGCTCCGTCCAGAGCAGCTACTATTCTTTCAGGTCTTGGGTTTGAGCCTGAAAGCCAAAAGCTTCCGTTAAAAGAATTTTCTGGAGGCTGGAGAATGCGTGTTTCTCTTGCAGCTGTGCTTTTTGTGCAGTCCGACCTTTTGCTTCTTGATGAACCGACAAACCATCTGGATTTGGAAGCAACTATATGGCTAGAGAACTTTCTTGCTCGCTATCAGGGAACTCTTTTGATTGTCAGCCATGACAGAGATATACTCAACAAAGCCTGCAACCGCATAGTTCATATTGAAAAACAAAGCCTTATATCATATGGAGGCAACTTCAATAAATTTGAACGCACAAGACGTATGAAGGCAGAGCTTCAAGTCAAAGCTTCTGTAAAACAGCAAAAAAAGCGTGAAAAAATACAAAAATTCATCGACCGTTTCCGTTCTAAAGCAACAAAAGCAAAACAAGCACAAAGCCGTATTAAAATGCTTGAAAACATGGAAACTATAATTCCTATAATCGAAGAAAAAGCTATAAGTTTCGATTTTCCAGAACCAGAGGAGCTTGCTCCGCCAATCATAGCCTTGGAAAATGGAGTTGCTGGATATGACGGAAAACCAGTCTTGAGCAATCTTGATTTTTCTATCGATATGGACGATAGAATTGCTCTTTTGGGAGCAAACGGAAACGGAAAATCAACTCTAGCTAAAATTCTTTCAGGCAAGCTTGCTCTTATGAGCGGAGAAATGAGACACTCTAAAAAACTGCGTGTTGGTTATTTTGCCCAGCACCAAACAGAAGCTCTGGATATGGAAGGAACTCCTTTTACGCATCTTGAAAAGCTTATGCCCAAAGCCATTCCATCTGCTGTACGGGCTCAAGCTGGGCGTTTTGGTTTTCAGCAGGAAAGAGGTGAAGTAAAAGTTAGAAATCTTTCAGGCGGAGAAAAAGCCCGACTTTTATTTGCTATTATGTGCCGTGCAAATCCTAATATTCTTATTCTTGACGAACCAACAAATCATCTGGATATAGATTCAAGAGAAGCTCTGGTTGAGGCTTTG
>DAOWDM010000243.1 GCA_030639035.1 Alphaproteobacteria bacterium | reverse complement strand
TGCCAAAAAAATTACTGTCTTTAGGCTTTCCTGTATTAAGGCTGAAAACTGGCACTCCAGCAAGGCTAGACGGCAAAACAATCAACTGGGATATTTTAAAAATACAGGAAGGAGACAGCCCTCCTGTACCTTTTTCATTCCTGACGACAAAAATTGAAATTCCGCAAATGCCTTGTTATATAACAAACACTAACGGAAAAACGCATGAAATAATAAGGAATAACTTTGAAAGAGCTCCTTTGTTTTCAGGTCAAATAAAAGGCATAGGTCCAAGATACTGCCCAAGCATCGAAGATAAAATCTCACGTTTTGCAGACAGAAATTCTCATCAGATTTTTCTAGAGCCTGAAGGACTAGATGACGATACAATTTACCCTAACGGAATATCAACTTCATTGCCTATAGATGTGCAGTTAGCATTTTTAAAAACAATAGAAGGGCTGGAAAATGTTAAAATGCTTAGCCCTGGTTATGCTATAGAATACGATTACATAGACCCACAGGAGCTATACCCTACACTTGAAACAAGACGTGTTTCTGGTTTGTATTTTGCAGGACAAATTAACGGTACAACAGGCTATGAAGAAGCTGCCGCTCAAGGGCTTATAGCTGGCATAAACGCTGCTTTAGCTGTGTCTAATTCAAAGGAATTTATTCTTGACAGAGCAGATGCTTACGCAGGCGTAATGATTGACGATTTAGTAAATCTAGGCGTTGATGAACCTTACAGAATGTTTACTTCCAGAGCAGAATACAGGCTTTCATTGAGAGCTGACAACGCCGATTATAGATTAACTCCTATAGGAGAGAAAATAGGCTGTATTTCCTCAGAGCGGTTGGAAAAATTCAATAAGAAAAAAGAAGAACTGCAAAAAGCTGAAAACATGATGACCTCATTAAAATGTTCACCTCAAGAGCTGGAAAAACACGATATTTATGTTCGTAAAGACGGAGTAATAAGAACTGCAAAAGAGTTGCTTTCATATCAGACAATAAATATTCAACAATTAGAAAAAAAATGGGACTGCTTGAAAGAATTAAACACAGATGCTGTTCAGCAAATAGAAATAGAAGCTAGATACAGCGGATACTTAAAACGCCAAGAAGCCGAAATAAAAGCTTTCAGACGTGATGAAAAACTTTTAATACCAAAAGGCTTAGACTATAAAAAAATAGGCGGACTTTCTAACGAAGTAAGAACAAAGTTAGAAAAAGTAAGACCTGCTACCCTAGGAGCAGCCTCAAGAATCTCAGGAGTAACCCCCGCTGCTCTAACTGCTCTTTTGGCTTACGTAAAAAAATAACAAACTCCTACCGCAACGTCATTCTGAGGGCTTTTTAAAGCCAGTGAGAATCTATTAGCATCACACACAAGAAAGATTACCACGTTGCTTTATACTCCAACATCATGTAATTTCAAATAAAGCACATACAAAATGTTTCACGTGAAACATTTAAAGGGGCTGTATGGTGATATTAATGTTTCACGTGAAACATTTAAAGAGGTTATATGATTAAATGGTAAGTGAAAAAACACAAATAATGACTCCAGAAATGTTTCAAAATGAAATTAATGTTTCACGTGAAACATTGGAGAAGTTAAAAATATATGCAGACCTGCTAATTAAGTGGCAGCAGAAAATAAATCTTGTCAGTTCTAAAACTCTTCCAGTTTTATGGCACAGGCATATATATGATTCAGCTCAACTGTTTTCAATTATAGAAAATAAAGATTCACCTATTTTAGATATAGGTAGTGGAGCAGGTTTTCCGTCTTTGGTTTTGGCAATTATGGGGCAGAAAAATGTCCATCTTGTTGAAAGCGACACAAGAAAGTGTGCTTTTATGAGAGAAGTAATTCGCAAAACAGGGGTTGATGCAACGGTTCATAATGAAAGAATTGAAAATCTTGAGCCATTTGATGTTAAATACATTATTGCAAGAGCACTTGCTACAATGGAAAAAATATTTAATTTTACAGAACCTTTTATATCTAATGATACGATTTTTCTTCTTCAAAAAGGCGAAAAATTTAAAGAAGAAATATTAAATGTAAAAAAAAGATGGACTATGCGTTCTGAAACGATTAAAAGTTTATCAAATGAAGATAGTGTCATCTTAAAATTGCAAGAGGTGCAAAAATGTCAAATCTCAACACCTATAACGACAAAATAATCACTCCTAAAGTAATAGCAATCGCTAATCAAAAGGGCGGTGTTGGAAAAACTACAACTGTAATTAATTTAGCAACAGCTCTTGCTGCTACAAAGAAAAAAGTTTTAATTCTGGACTTAGACCCTCAGGGAAATGCAAGTACTGGAATGGGAGTAAGAGAAAAAAACAAGCTGATAAATTCATATCAAGTTCTTTTAGGCAAGAGATTATTAGAAGATGCTTTAATATGGAGTGAAGTTCCTAATCTTGCAATTGTACCTTCTGGTGTAGATTTAACAGGTGCAGAAATCGAGCTGGTTAATACTTCTCAAAGAGAATATTTTTTAGCAAAAGCGTTAAGAAAATGCAAAACAGAATTTGATTATATTTTAATAGACTGCCCGCCTTCATTAAACCTTTTGACAATGAATGCTCTTGTGGCGGCTGATTCAGTTCTTGTTCCATTGCAATGTGAATTTTATGCTTTGGAAGGCATTGCAATGCTTGTAAAAACTATTAAAAGAATAAAAAGAGTATTTAACCCTCGTCTTGAGATATACGGCGTTGTTCTTACAATGTTTGATAAACGCAATAATTTATCTATTATGGTTGAACAAGATGTAAGAAATTTCTTTGGGGACAAGGTTTTTAATACTGTAATTCCTAGAAATGTTCGTATATCAGAAGCTCCTTCTCATGGAAAACCAGTGATTTTATATGACTGGCGTTGTGCAGGAGCACAGGCTTATATACAGCTTGCAGGAGAAATGTTGAAAAAAGAAAGACAAATGGAGAAAGCAGCATGAGTGAAGATAAAAAAAGAAAAAATTTAGGTATGGGACTTGATGCTCTTTTAGGTGAAGAAAATGAAGACTATGCTGAGTTGGATAAAGTTCGCAACACAAAAGACGTAGCTATTGATTTTTTACAACCTGGTAAATATCAGCCTCGTCATAATTTTGATGAAAAAAATATAAAAGATTTAGCTCTCTCTATTAAAGAAAAAGGGATTTTACAGCCAATTCTAGTAAGAAGACAGCCTGATGATCCAAACTATTATGAAATCATAGCTGGTGAAAGAAGATGGCAGGCAGCCAGACAGGCTGGATTGATAGAAGTTCCTATAATAATAAAAGATTTTACTGACAAAGAAGCTCTTGAGGTAGCTTTGATAGAAAATCTACAAAGGCAGGACTTGAACGCTTTGGAAGAAGCTGAAGGCTACAGCCGTCTTATGGAAGAATTTGAAAACACTCAAGAAAATCTAGCAAAAGCATTGGGAAAAAGCAGAAGTCATGTAACAAATATGATGCGTTTGCTTGGGTTGCCTAATCCTGTAAAGCAACTACTAGAAAACGGAGATTTAACAGCAGGGCATGCAAGAGCTTTGTTAAGTGCCGATGATTCTGTTACACTTGCAGAAGAAATAGTAAAAAAAGGTTTGAATGTAAGGCAGACTGAAAAGCTTGTAAAAAGTGGAATTGTTAAAAAAACCGAAAAGAAGATAAAAGAAAAAGACCCTGATACAGTCGCTCTTGAAAATGATTTATCAAATCTGCTTGGATTAAAAGTAAGTATAAATTTCCATGGAAAAGGCGGAAAAATATCATTTCAATATGAAACTTTGGAACAATTAGATGATATTTTACAGCGTTTAAATACTACTGTATCTCATGAAAACGAAACTGATGTTGAAGAGATAGAAAAAGTTTCTGACGAAAAAGAACCTATAGAAGATTGGGAAATAGCCCTAGCCCCAGATGAATTGCCTGAAGTAGAAAAAAAACATGAAAAAGAAGAGAATGGCAAAGATATTGATGATAAAGACTGGACAAATGCTTTATCTCCTCATGTTCCAAAAGAAGAACAACCTATAGAAAATGAAGAAACATCAGATGTTACAACTGATAATGAGCAGGCTGTAGCTATCGAACCAGATATTCCAGAAAAAAGCAGTGAAAAAAATATTGAAGAAACACCTGAAGAAGCATCTGAAGAAGGCGATGAAACTTTATTGATGGAAACTGGATTTGAAGAAGTCAGTGAAGAAAAGATTGAGGAAATACCAGAGGATTCTGTTAAGGAAGAAAGTATCGAGGAAATCCTAGAGGATTCTACTGAAAATGAAACACCTGAAGAATAAATTTAGGTAACTATATATAACTTTACACAAGCTAGGCAATACATATCATTGTCTAGCTTATTTTAATCAATTTCTATTCAGGTTCTTTGAACTCAATAGCTTTCTTTAGGCTCTTGTCAAAGTTTGATAGTTTGTTTTCTTTATACATATTAGCGATTAGCGTTGCTTCTGTTTTTCCGCCAGAAAGAATATTTGCTTTTTTAAGAATGTAATTAGGAAATTTTAAAGGTAAATATTCACGTCTAAACCATTGCCTAAATTCTGGCAATGCCACATCTGGATAGGCTTTTGCTGGCTGTGGATTACTTGCAGATTGTGGATAATATTCAGGATAATTATGTTCATATTCAATCCTGTCTCCATATTTTTTAGATAGATTATTACCCGTCCAATATCTCCCCCAACAACTACCAACGCTTCCATCAGGAATAGTTTTATCATTAACAGCTAAACCTGATGTTATTAAATCGACAATCATTCCAGTAACTTCATGAAAAATAATAAAATATCCTTCAGGAGCAGTATTTTTTAAGAGGGACACCCTGTCGTGATAAAATTTCCATTGGTCAGAAATATTGTAGTCTAAAGCCTTATAAATAAACTCTTGT
>DAOWDM010000093.1 GCA_030639035.1 Alphaproteobacteria bacterium | reverse complement strand
ATTACTCTTTTGGCTCTTGGTTCTCATGAAAACTTTTACCGAAACCTCAAACGAAATTAAGCATACAGTCTACAGGTTATTTTGTTGATTTTAAGAAAGATTTAACAGACTTAACGCCTTCGACGCTTTTGGCATGTTGAATTGATTTTGTAATCTCGGCTGATGTTCCAACAGTCCCCCAAAGCACAACTTGACACTGTATTGTAGAGACATGAACATTTGTTGACCAAATTGATTTATCACCAACAAGTTTAGCTTTTACTTTGACTGTAATTCCTAAATTCTTTTTTGTATCACAAGGGTGATTTTTCTTTGCAGGAATTAAATATGATTTAACCGACTTAACGCCTTTAACTTTTTTTGCTGAACTAATGAATCTGTTCTTTTGCGTATTGCTTTCATATTCTCCAACTAAAAATACATCGCCATTATAGCTTGTAACGCTTACCGCTACTAAATCAGAAGTTTTCTCATCTGTTAGATTTTTTAATATTTTAACCTCTATTGAAGTATCACTTGCAATTGTTTTAACATTTCTTTCATCCATTACAGCTGAATATATTGTTCCACACCCACTATTAGCTAATATTACAAACCCTAATGTTAACAACGTTATTATTGATTTTTTCATTTTAATTCCTCTGTGGATTTTTTACTGTATCTTCAATTATACAAACTGACATTTAAAGGTCAATCGTTGTGTTCTAGTTCTTAACCTTTTAGACTCAAGCCGTCATTTCTGCTTGAACATCTTTGTGAACAGCTTTGAATTTTACAGATTAGGCGATGAAATATTGTTTTTAAGTGTCAATCGTACTCTGACGACACTTTAGCTTTTACTGTTTCAGTTTTCATAATGGTAGCTCTTTTGCAAACTGTCTTGATTCTAGATATTTTAAATTATCTTTAAAGGTACTTTTAAGAGTATTTTCCTACGCTAATCGCTAGGAAAAATATAAAATTTACTTGCTTGTTTTAGCTACCGCTAAAAAGCAAATTTTACTCCTCGAATGTTTTGTTTTGTAGAAGATTTGTATGAAAGACATAAAGTCATTTATTCTTCTTAAAGTTCTTAAAAGTACCTTTATTGTAACAAAATAGCTTGTTCTCTATAATATATTATATAGACAATATGCTTAAATATTACATAACCCCAACACTTAAACTGACCTAGGGGTTTCGGATTCTGCCTCCTTCGCTTTCTATTTGTTTTATTAGTGCTGACGGATCTGGATATGTGTAATATTTTTGCTCTCTGTAGTTTCGGTTGTTTTTTGTATTGTGGAGAAACGATATCTTCTCAACACCTGCTTCAAGAAAGACTCTTTCAATTTCACTTCTATGATTCTTAATAGGGCTATTTTTAAAGCCAAGTTCTATTAAGTCTTGGCTCTTGTCTTTGCAAAACCCTAGCTGTTTCAAGGTTATTATCTCATCTTGATATTTTGGTTTTTCATAAAAGTCTTCGTATTTAAAGAAATTTGTTATTTCAACATCTCCGCCAAGACTTTGATTCGAGAAATAATAAACATCTTTCTTTTTGCCGTAAACTAGCCTTCCTCTGCCAATTGCTTGTATAGTTTCAGATGTGCAGAAATGATTTTTTGCATTTTCAAGAAAACCATCAACATAAATTGAATTGTTTAAGGTTTTTGTTGTTCCGTCTTTCATTCTTACAGGTTTATCAACATAAGAATTTTCATAAGCATATTCTTTCTCATTAATAACATCAGCATATAAAGCACGACTATATTCCAAAATCGATTGTTCTGGTATAAAATGCCTTCCTACAACTAACAGACAGTCAACATCTTTGAATTTATCTAGCCCTCGTAGATTGCCAAAATGAGCATATGTTTCAACGCCTATCTCATTTCCTAGCCATTTATCAAAATTTTTAATCCCATTAATGTTCATATAGGTTATTAAGCCGACTTTTTCATAATTTTTATCTTTTATAAGTTCTTTGATTTTGTAAATAATTTCATCTCTGTTCTTTTCGTCTTCAAACCAGCCTTTATAAACAAATCTGTTTTGCAATTGATATATATTAATATCTTCTTTTGATTCAACCTTAATTGAATGAAACTCAACATCAGGTAAAACGGTTTTGATAACGGATTCATTAGCTGTAGCGTCAAGATATAATGTCGGGATATCTTTATAGTGGTCGGCTACACTTTTAAGTCTTGAATGTTTTAATTTATTATTTTCAAACCAGATCGAGTTCAAAAACTTTTTGTCAGAAGTTAATACATACAGATTTAATAGCTTTAAAATTTCAGATTGGCGTTTGCCAGACTGTTTCTTTGTTTGCCTTATATAGTCATCTGTATTTTTAAAGGTAATTTTGTTAGGTTTATTGCTGTTCATTCTTTGAAAATCAGCCAGTATATCACTTTCATGCTCTTTAACAGCTTCTAAAAAAAACTCAGCACTTCCTATGGCTTTTGATTTTCCCAGTGTTTTATTAGCAATATGGTTGATGATGTTACGTATGCCGTCATATTCATTGTCAAGTTTTTCATGGTAGTTTTGAAACTGAAAATAATCTTCATCTGTAATGATATAGTCGGCTTTCCAGCCCTTTTTTTTAGGGCTGTTTGTCAGCGGGTCATATCCAGAAGACCATATGCTTTTTTCGTTCATAAATTCGTTATGCGTCATCAACCTAATATTTGCTTTCTTGGCAAACTGAAAGCTATAGTTGCATTTGCACTTGTGAGGACATCCTTCTTCACATTGCAGAGAAGGAATCGACATATTTGCTTTATTGTACTTATCGGCTATATCACTGCGTTCACATGTTTTGTTCCGACCTTTTATATGAACAATACTAGAGTTGATGCCGAGTTTGTTTTTTACTTCTATTTTATAGAAACGCTCCTTTATTTCTTCTGCAAGTTCATGGCTTTCAACAAGATATAAAACGTTTTTATTGGACGGTATGTTTCTTAGGATTTTTAAGACTTCCTCAGTTTTTCCTGTGCCAGTTGAAATATTTATAAAAACAGACTTCTTAGACTGAAAAAAGTTATTAACGATTTCTTCTAATTTATCTTTTGCTTCATTGGTTGTAAGCAAAGGCTGAAATTTATGCGATGAATTTTTCGGCTCTAAATACCGTCTTTTTGTACCTGTGGTAACTTTATAGCCATATTCTACAGCTGTTTTTATAAGAAACCCCAAATTAGCTAAAGGTTTTTTCTCTTCAGATTGGCTTATCAAGTCCTTCTTAAGTTTCGTTCTATCGTCAGTTATCCAATGATTAAACAATATTGAGACGCCTGCTTTTCCAATAGAGCTGAATACAGCATAATTTATTGGCAATCTTTCGTCGTAATCGAAATCTTTTGGTATGTAGCTAAGCAGTTCTTCAACCTGTTCTGTGGTAATGTTAGTGTCATATGAAAGGTTGAATTCTTCTGGCTTTTCATAAATACAGTCAGAGTTTACTTCTAAAACTAAACAAGCAGGATTGAAGTACGCTTCTTTGTCATATGACAGGAAACAAGGGAATTTTAACGCTTTCATACTATCGTCATATTTTATGTTTACAAAAGAAGAAACGTACTCCTTACAGACTTCATATGCTTGTTTATACTTAGCTTTTAATGTTTCGGCATCATCATTCTTGTTTTTTTGGAAGTCTGTCTTAATGGCAAATTTCAGCCCACCAGATGGACTTGTGAAGGCATATATTACTTCTGGGATTTTAATAATGTCATTTTTCAATTCATCGAAATTAATCTTTTCATTATCTTTGAGGTCAACATCAAACTGGACAGCCCCTGATATTATTGAATCTTCTCTTAATATATTCTCATCAAACAATAGAACTGTCGGAATAAAATAAGGTAGTCCTTTTTTTAGCTTTTTCCGTCGTCCTTTATTAGATGCTCTGATCTCTTCTATAGAATCCTTTAAAGACATGCCGTTATACAGCTCAAAAGAGCCATTTTTAATAATTGATAGAATTTCTTCTATAGTCTTGGTTTCTGGGCATGAGCTAATAGTTCTTAGGTAGCTTATTGGTGTATTTCTTTGCATATTTTTTCCTTTTTTTTATTTTTGCAAAAATCGATGTTGCCTAAAATTAAGCAAAACTTCCCTATCAGGCATTTGATGAATGTCTGTTGTTTGGGGTTGTTTTTTTATGAAAGCAACTTTTTGTAGCTTGTCTCAGGCGTTTGCTGAGAATAAAAGTTTATAAACTGGGAACAGCTCTATAATTATTCGTCATCTTGTTTAACGCTGTCCCTGCTTATATTTCTCGGTTTAATCCGTGATTGTTTAAAATATTAATTGTCAAATATCGTCTTGTAAATTAAATTTGTTATTTGGATTTTGTATAGATACCCACATGAAGAAAGCATTCACATCGATCAAGACTTTCCTGCCAATCCTGACTATCGCACCCGAGTCATAAAGACCATTTTCTTTCTCATTGAAAATTTTAAATCTGATTCCTCCGATTTTGAAGGCAGGAAAGCGTTTTACAAATTGCGGGACTGTTAAAAGTTCTGGTAAGGTATTGTTTTTATTTTTCATTATTTAAGTTTTTCCTTTTTTTATTTTTAAATTTATAAAGAGCAACTGTGCCATTTATTGAAGTTTTTATAATGCGACAATTGATATTTAAATCAGATACAAAGCAAACAAATTTTATATCTTGTTGACATGTCTAAAGTATCCCCG
Source organism: Alphaproteobacteria bacterium (assembly GCA_030639035.1). Lineage (GTDB taxonomy): Bacteria > Pseudomonadota > Alphaproteobacteria > DAOWDM01 > DAOWDM01 > DAOWDM01. The sequence continues at coordinate 500 of DAOWDM010000093.1, read as the reverse complement.
TTTTTTTATGATTATTTTACTGCATGTTCGAGCTACATACGGATTTCACGTACTGTCCGAATTTTTTAACAGTTATAGGGAAAGTTTATTTGATAATAATTGAAGCAACCTATAGTACAGTATTTCTCCATAAGAGAAGTCGTCAATTATCCCGATGCTCTAATCCATCTTGCCCTTTGGTCAGTTATCCCAAAGTTCGGTTGCTAATATGACAGACTGCAACAAGTCATTTTAGAGTTTTTCATCAATCTTATATATCAAATCTTTATAAACTCTTTCTACCGTTTTGTCAAGTGTTTTTTTGCTTTTCTGCTATTTCTTCAATTGTTGCCATTTGAAAATTGAGTTAAGATTTACAGGCATTGGTTGTTTTATAATCAGGTAATTTAAGCATCTATATATCAATCCTCTGCTAAAAATTTGTTGTTCATGCTCTCTACAACGCCTGCTGTGTGTGCTTCTGATAGATGGGAGTATCTCTTTGCCATTGCAATGCTTTT
>DAOWDM010000180.1 GCA_030639035.1 Alphaproteobacteria bacterium | reverse complement strand
TGGCGTAAGTCCTTGGATTTTCAAGCTATTTTAGATATTCATTCTATTAAACGTCAAATAAACAGCCATCATACAAATTCTTCAATTGGAGTTAAAGGACACAACATAAAATTGGGGCGTGGCGGTATTCGTGAAATAGAATTTTACGCACAAACGCAGCAGCTTATATGGGGCGGTAAAAATCCTGATTTAAGAACATCTGGAAGCTGTGAATCCTTAAAAGCCCTTACTAAAGCAGGGTTTGTAGAAGAAAAAGTTTCGATAAGACTTACAGAAGCATATCATTTTTTAAGAAAATTAGAACACCGCCTGCAAATGACAAATGATGCACAGACTCATACTTTGCCAAAAGCCCCCGAGGAACTGCATAATCTTGCTGTTTTTACAGGATATGACGACACTGAAACGTTTAAGAATGAAGTCTTAAGCCATTTAAAGGCGGTTGAGCTATATTATGCTCAATTGTTTGAAGAAGCCCCTTCTTTATCAGACAACGGAAACCTTGTTTTTACTGGCAGTGAACATGACCCAGATACACTTGAAACGCTTTGCAATATGGGCTTTTCCAATGCTAAAAGCGTATCAGATACAATAAAAGGCTGGCATCACGGACGTTATAAAGCAATGAGAACCACTCGTGCTAGAGAACTTTTAACCGAGCTTACTCCTGAACTGCTGGAAACTCTTTGCGAGACAGTTCAGCCTGATGATGCTTTTTTCAGGTTTGATGATTTTTTAAAGGGACTGCCTAGCGGAGTTCAGCTTTTTACTTTATTTCATTCAAATCCGAAACTTTTAAGGCTGGTTGCAGAAATTATGGGGGACGCTCCAAGACTTGCAAAATATTTAAGCAAACGCCCGTCTTTGCTGGATAACGTACTTGCTCCCGATTTTTTTGCTCCTTTGCCTTCTCTGGAATATCTTGAAAAAGAGCTGAAAAACATTCTTCATCATGCTTCAGGTTATGAGGACATTCTTGATAAATGCAGGCGTTGGGTTAAAGACAGAAGTTTTCAAGTTGGTGTACAGACCTTGCAAAATATCATTGACGGAAAACAAGCAGGCGTTGCTTTAACCAATATTGCAGACGTTGTTTTAAACAAGCTCCAGCCTTATGTTGAAGAAGAATTTGCAAAAAAACATGGGTATATAAAAGGTTCAGGATTAGCAATAATAGCTCTTGGGAAAATGGGCGGACAAGAAATGACAGCAACGTCCGATGCAGACCTTATTTTTGTTTATGATGTGCCAAATGAAGCTGATAAATCAGATGGAAAACACCCTTTGCCTGTATCAACATATTTTGCAAGACTTGTGCAGCGTTGCGTTAATTCCATAACTTCACTTACAGCAGAGGGGCGTTTGTGGGAAGTTGACATGCGTTTAAGACCATCTGGAAACGCTGGACCTGTTGCAACTAACCTTGATGCTTTTGCAAAATATCATAAAGAAGCTGCTTGGACTTGGGAGCATATGGCTTTAACAAAAGCAAGGGCAATAACAGGCTCTAAAAAGCTGAAAAAACAGGTCAACGAAATAATAACAGACACTCTATGCCGTAAAAGAGAATGTAAAAAGTTAAAAACAGACGTTTCAGATATGAGAAATCTCATATTTTCAGAGCATGGGACGACAACAATATGGAATATAAAGCATGTTCGAGGAGGCTCGGTAGATATAGGATTTATAGTTCAATATTTACAACTAAAACATGCTCATCAAAACTCAGCTATCCTATGCACCACCACTTCTGAAGCAATTAAACAGCTTGGAAAGCATAAAATTCTTAACCAAAACGATACGCTAAAACTATCAAAAGCATGCAATCTGTGGCAAACAATCCAAAGTCTTTTAAGTCAAACTATAGAAGGCAGTCTTGAAGAAGAAAAAGTCCCAGACGGACTAAAAAATAAACTTGTCGCTATTATTGAAAAACAAGACATAAAAACACTCAAATCCATAATGGCAAAACATCGAAAAAATGTGCAGGATATTTATAATAAAGTAATTTAACAATTGTATTTTAGAAGACTTTTCACTTTTTTGTTGTTAAAATTTCCTCTAAAATGTTGCAAAACAGAAATTATTACTAGATTTAAAAAGGATTAGGCTTTGAAAAGGAATATTTTAATTCTTATTTCTATAGTTTTTTGTTTTATAGTGCTCATGAAAAATGATGCAGCTTATGTCGCTCCTATTAGATTTATAAAAAATCAAATGGTTGGTATAGAGTTTAGTACAATTTACTTTACCAGCACTGCTAGCGGTAATATTGATATAGGAGCTAACTCTTCTATTTCATATGGTTCGGGCTATTCAGGCGGTGGCTCTGGTACTGCTGGAGTTATTCCTATTTCAGGTGGTAAAGTTGGCGATTTTATTGATATTACATGCAGTTCAATGGCTACTTTATCCGATGACATAAACACAATGCCTATTTCTTCTACTGAAATCGTTATGGGGTCAGGCGTTGCTTTTGGCTCTGGCACATCATGTGCTGGCATAGGAAACTCACCATTAACACATCAGATGAGTTCAACCTCATCTAATAATATTATTTATATGGGAGCTAGAATTGATGGTTCAACAGCTCCTGCTGAAGCTGGAACTTATAATACTATAAATTCTGGCGGTGTTTCTTTAATTATACAGGTAATATTGCAATAGTTATAAATTTGTTAAGTTTTGCCCTATAAAATCGAATTGTGTCTTTATAAAGATTAGGCAGGAGATTTTAAAATGCTGTACGATATCAAGCTTAAAGAAAGCAATGCTATACTCAACATTCATGGTCAATTAAATCTAGCAAACAGAGATGTTTTTACAAGCTCTGTTCTTGATATTTTTAAATCTGAAATTAAACTGCTTATTGTTGATATGGAAGATGTAAAGCATATAGATTCTGTTGGAATGGGAACACTGCTTATTATCAGACAGCAGGCACAAAAAAGAAACGTTAATATTTCAATCATAAATTTAAATAAAGAAATTAAAGACATACTGAAACAAGCATGTTTTGATACTTTGTTTGATATACACTGAATAAATTTATGGACTACTCTTCTGAAGAAAAACGGTTTTTTATGGAAAAAGCCATAGAACTTGCCTATAATGGCAAGGGGCAGACTGCCCCTAATCCATGCGTTGGAGCAGTTCTTGTCTCAAATGGTAAAATTGTCGCAAAAGGCTGGCATACGAAATACGGACAACCTCACGCTGAAATCGAAGCAATAAAAGATGCAAAACAAAAAGGCATTCCTCTTGCCGATTGTTCCATGTTCGTAACGTTAGAGCCTTGCAATCATTTTGGTAAAACACCTCCTTGCACTAAAGCCATTATCAAAGCTGGTATAAAAGAAGTTTTTATCGGCACTTTAGATATAAATCCTGATGTAATGGGAAGCGGAGCAGAATATCTTTTATCTAATGGAGTAAAAGTTCAAACAGGAATAAATGAATCTGCCTGCAAAGAATTAATCGAAGATTTTACTGTTTGGAAAGAACAAAACCGCCCTTACTGCTACCTAAAACAAGCCGCAACCTTAGACGGCAAGATTGCAACCAGAACGGGAAACTCCGCATGGATAAGCTGTGAAGAATCAAGAAAACAAGTCCATGAACTAAGGGCATTAGCAGATGCAGTAATAGTCGGAGGAAATACCTTTTTCAACGACAATCCGAAACTGACATGCAGGCTTGAGTCTAGCTTAAAACAACCGCTTGCAGTAGTTGTTACTTCAAGACTTCCTGATATTGATGATAATAAATATCTGTTAAAAGAAAGACCTTCAGAGACGCTTTTTTGGACTTCAATAAAAAACAGCACAACAGAAAAGGCTGATAAACTGCGAAACATTGGCTGTCATGTTATAGGAATTTCAGATTTAAGGGCAGGCTTTGAAAGTTTGTTTAAAGATTTTAACTGTCATTATGTTTTATGCGAGGGCGGAGGAGGGCTTGCCATGAGCCTTGTCAAACAGTCTTTAGTTGACGAGTTCCGCTATTTCATTGCTCCTTTAATATTAGGTGACGAAAAAGCAGTAAATGTCTTTTCAGGAAACAATATTTTGACTATAAAAGAAGCATATAAATGGCGTATATGCAAAACAGAAATGTCTGACAAAGATATATGCTTAACTCTAAAAAGAAAATGACGCATGTTTACAGGAATTATTCAAGGACAAGGCAAGATTCAAGGCATTGAAAGCCTGAACAATCAAGCTCGTCTGCGTATAAGTCCAATGTTTGACATTACAGATTATCAGCAGGGCGAAAGCATTGCTATAAACGGCGTTTGCCTTACAGTTGAAAAATATGGGAAAGACTGGTTTGAAGTTTATGTTTCACATGAAACATTAAAAATCACAAATCTAGGGGAACTAAAACCAGCCTCAACAGTAAACCTTGAAAGAGCAATGTTGGCAAACAGCCGTTTCGGAGGTCATATAGTAAGCGGACACATCGACTGCACTGCAAAAATAGAATCAATCCGCAGTGAAGGAATTTCAACAGTCTACCGATTGAAGTTCCCATCAGAATTTTCCAACATGGTAGTCCCAAAAGGCTCAATAACTCTTGACGGAATAAGCCTTACCGTGAATAAATGCGATAAGAACTTTTTAGAAGTAAACATAATTCCAGAAACAAAAACAACCACTACAATAAACAACTGGAAAACAGGTTCAAAAATAAACACAGAAACAGACCTAATAGGAAAATACGTTATAAAAAACCTACAAAACACAACAAAACAACCAATAACAATGAATTTCCTAAAAGAAAACGGATTTTAAGGATAAAAAAACATGTCAGTTTGTAGAATTAAAGAAGCTATTGAGGAAATTCGTCTTGGGAAGATGGTTATTCTTGTTGATGAGGAAGACAGGGAAAATGAGGGCGACCTTATTATTGCGGCGGATAAGATTACTCCTGAGGCTATAAATTTCATGGCTAAATATGGTCGTGGGCTTATTTGTCTTGCTTTAGACCCTGAAATTGTTGATAAGCTTGAGCTTCCTTTGATGACTCAGCGAAATGAGTCTTCTTTTGGGACTGGCTTTACGGTTTCTATTGAAGCCCGTCATGGAGTTACTACAGGAATATCCGCCGCCGACAGAGCAAAAACCATTCAAGTCGCTGCAGCACCAGATGCAAAGCCATCTGATATAGTTTCACCTGGTCATATTTTCCCTTTAAGGGCTGACCCCGCTGGAGTTTTAAGACGTGCAGGACAAACTGAAGGCAGTGTTGACCTTGCAAAACTTGCAGGGCTTGGAGCTTCTGCTGTTATTTGCGAGATTATGCGAGATGACGGGGAAATGGCTCGTATGCCTGACCTTGAAGAGTTTGCTGAACAGCACGATTTGAAAATTGCCACGACAAAAGACCTCATCAAATACCGCATGAGACATGACTCTTCGATAATTAAAAAAACTGCGACTGCAAAAATGCCTACTCGTTATGGTGGAGATTTTGAAGTAGTTGCTTATCAAAGCGACTTTAATTCTCGTACACATCTGGCTCTGGTAAAAGGTGATATAAATCCTGATGAGCCAACTCTTGTGCGAGTTCACAGCGAATGTTTAACAGGGGACGTTTTTGGTTCTATGCGTTGCGACTGCGGCAGTCAGATTCAAGAATCAATGCGTATGATAGAAAAAGAAGGCAAAGGCGTTATTTTATACATGCGTCAAGAAGGCAGAGGCATTGGGCTTGCTAATAAAATAAAGGTTTATGCTCTTCAAGATGAAGGCATGGATACAGTCGAAGCGAATCTAGCTCTTGGACATGCGGCTGATTTAAGAGACTATGGAACAGGAGCTCAAATACTTGTTGATATTGGCGTTTCAAAAATGCGGCTAATAACAAATAATCCAACAAAAATCGTAGGTTTGGACGGCTATGGGCTTCAAGTAGTCGAAAGAGTTCCTATTGAAACAGGTGTTTGTGATGAAAATATTGACTATTTAAGCACTAAACGTGAAAAAATGGGGCATATGCTCAATCTTGGAGATGAAAACAAATGACACAAATAAAAACAATTGAAGGACAGCTTAAAGCTGACGGCTTAAAATTTGCCCTTGTTGCAAGTAGGTTTAATGACTTTATTGTTAGCAAACTGGTAGGTGGTGCAACAGATTATCTAGTACGTCATGGAGCTGATGCAGAAAACATTACTCTGATTAAAGTTCCAGGGGCTTTTGAACTTCCTTTGGCTGTAAAAAAGCTTGCAAAATCAGGAAAATACGACGGAATTATTTGCCTTGGTGCAGTTATCAGAGGCTCAACTCCACACTTTGATTTTGTTTCAAATGAAGCCACCAAAGGAATCGCTATGGCAAGTCTTGAAAGCGAAATTCCAGTAGGTTTCGGACTCCTAACAACAGATAACTTAGAGCAAGCAATAGAAAGAGCAGGCTCAAAAGCAGGCAACAAAGGTTGTGAAGCCGCCGAAGCAACTTTGGAAATGATAAGAGTGCTGGAACAGATTTAAAAGCTTATAAAGAATGTAAAAATCTAATGGTTAATAAAAAAAGTAGTTCTGGTTTATCTATCAGAATGAAACACACTAAAGTAAAAACTGCTCGTGGAAGAAAAACATCTTCGACGAGGTGGCTTCAGCGTCAGCTAAATGACCCTTATGTTATCAAAGCAAAAAAAGAGGGCTATAAATCAAGAGCTGCTTTTAAACTTATTGAACTTGATGATAGGCATCATTTCTTAAAATCAGGGAAAAAAGTAGTTGATTTAGGAGCTGCTCCTGGAGGCTGGACACAAGTCGCAGTTGAACGCACAAAAACTAGCGTTGTAGCTCTTGATATTCTTCCTATGGACGACATTACTGGAGCAGTAACAATTCAATGCGATTTTATGGACAATGAAGCACCAGACTTGTTAAAAGAAGCCGCCGACGGTTCTGTTGATATAGTTTTAAGCGACCTTGCAGCTAATACAACAGGACATCAAGCTACAGATCATTTGCGTATAATGAATCTTGTAGAAGCAGCTTATGAATTTGCTGTAGAAGTCTTGAATCCAAACGGTGTTTTTATTGCCAAAGTGTTTCAAGGAGGCACAGAAAGAACTCTGCTCACAAAAATGAGAAAAGATTTCACAAAAGTGTTTCATTCTAAACCACCTGCCAGCAGAAAAGAATCCCCTGAAACATATGTAGTCGCAATGGGCTTTAAAAATAACAATTAGAAAAAGTTTTAAATACTTTCTACACAGACAGCTATTCCCATTCCACCGCCTATGCACAAGGTTGCTAGTCCTTTTTTAGCACCTTGTTTTTTCATTTCGTGAACGAGAGTTACAAGAATGCGGTTGCCAGAAGCTCCGATAGGGTGTCCTAATGCGATTGCTCCGCCGTTTACATTAACTTTATTTGTATCCCAGCCCATTTCTTTATTTACTGCCAAAGCTTGAGCTGCAAAGGCTTCATTTGCTTCAATAAGGTCAAGTTCGTCAGCTTTCCAGCCAGCTTTTTTCAAAGCTAGTTTTGACGCAGGAATAGGACCTGTTCCCATGATTGAAGGGTCAACTCCAGCCTGAGCCCATGACACGATTCTTGCAAGCGGTTCAACGCCTCTTTTTTCTGCATCATCAGCTGTCATAAGAATTACAGCAGACGCTCCATCATTAATTCCTGAAGCGTTACCAGCAGTTACCGTGCCTGTTTTAGAAAAAGCAGGACGCAGCTTGGCTAGACCTTCTATATTAGCTCCTAGACGAGGAAACTCATCTACATCAAAAACAATTTCCTCACGGCGTTTTTTTACCATAACAGGAATTATTTCATCTTTAAAACGACCGCTTTTTATTGCAGCTTCTGCTTTATTCTGAGAATAAAGAGCAAACTCATCTTGTTCTTCTCGGGAAAGATTCCACTTTTCTGCAATGTTTTCTGCTGTAATTCCCATGTGATAATCATTGAAAGCACACCACAAACCATCTTTTATCATAGTGTCTGTAAATTCACCGTTACCCATTTTGATGCCATTGCGTAAATACACACAATGCGGAGAAAGGCTCATGTTTTCATGTCCACCAGCAATAACTATTTTAGAATCGCCTGATTTAATAGCGTTGTATCCCAGAGCAACAGTTTTAAGTCCTGAACCACATACCTGATTAACGGTATAAGCAGGCACTTCATATGGGATTCCAGCATTTATGGAAGCCTGACGAGCTGGATTCTGTCCTTGTCCTGCACTTAATATCTGCCCCATAATGACTTCAGAAACTTCTGATTCCTGTACTTTTGCACGTTTCAGTGCTTCTTTTATAACAGTCTCGCCAAGTTTAGCTGCTGGTACAGAACTCAAAGTTCCGCTAAAAGCACCAATAGCAGTGCGAACAGCCCCTGCAATCACAATATCAGACATAAAAGCCTCCAAATTTAATAAAAGTTTTGATAAACAATATATTCCAGATTAGTAAGCAAACAAACTATAATTTAAATGGATTCTAGTGCTTTGAATTCGCAAGCATTTTATAGTCTACAATAGAAGTAAGCGGAACAAGGATAAAGCCTTTTTCTTTTAGTGTAGGAAGCCATTGCTTCAAAGCTTCTACCGTTCCATCTCGAGGGTGTCCTATACCAACAGCAAAACCATCACGGCGAGCAATCCGTTCAAGCTTTTTAAGTTGTCGTTTGACAGTTTTAACTCCAGGGAAATTATCAAGAAAAATATGTCTCATAGCATGAGGAACTTTCTCACTTATTGCTAAATCAGGACACACGCTTTTTGAAGTAGTGCGGGAATCCAAAAACAAAAGTCCACGCTTTTTCAATTCTTTCATAACAATTTTCATGCTTTTTTTATTGCCTGTAAACTTACTTCCCATATGGTTGTTTATTCCAACATAGCCATTAAAACTGCCTAAAATTACATCTAATGTTTTCAGCAGTTTCTTTTTACTCATAGATGTTTTTAATACCATTGGTCCAGGGTCATATTTTTTCCCTTTTGGTTCCATAGGAACATGCAAAAGCAATTCATGCCCTGCTTTTCTAGCTTTTTGTGCTTGTTTTGAAATGTCTTGAGCATAGCTTAAAAATGAAGCTGTAATAGGTGCTGGCAGATTTAAGATTTTTCTTGTTCTTCGCTTGTCTACTCCTAAATCATCAATAACAATAGCAATCATAGGACGGTTATTAATTTCTTCTGAAACTCCAACAGCATAATGCTGCCATGGTAATTTTTTGTAAAAATTGGAAACAGGAGGAGGAGTCAATAATGCAAGTTTTATATTTTTCTGTGCTACATTATCAACAGCTTTATGTTTTTTGAAACTTTTTTTATAAGCATCAAGAGAACGAGAAAGAGCAGCTGTTTCGGCTTCTATTTTTTCCCATTCTTCCGCTTCTGATTTTCCATAATCAAAAGAATCTATATGCTCATCTGTTCTATTGCTGTCAAGTTCAGAGGCTGTTTTTTCTGCTTCTAGTTCTTTATCAACCCAAGATTTTTTTTCAATAAAAACTTCCTTCACATCATGATGGGTAGATTCTTTTATTTCTAATTCGACCCATTCAGCGTTAATTTTCCGAGGAGTCTTACTAGCTCTAGTTGTAGCATAAGCTTTTGCAGGCAATAGCATTGTTTTGCTGAAATCAATTATTTTTTTAGAAAGCTCATTAGTTTTTATTTGAGCTGTATTTTTTTCAGTAGCAACTGCAATCGGCATTTCAAGCCTTGTTAGAACCGTTTTTTCTT
>DAOWDM010000115.1 GCA_030639035.1 Alphaproteobacteria bacterium | reverse complement strand
TCAGATTACAGTTAAAGATACAGGTCATGGTATTCCACAGGATATGCTTAAAAAAATCTTTGAACCGTTTTTTACAACTAAAGAAACAGGGCAAGGGACAGGTCTTGGATTAGCTGCTGTATATGGAGCGATACGAGATCATCATGGTGATGTTTCTGTATATAGCGAGCTTGGAAAAGGTTCTGTTTTTTATGTTTATTTGCCTGTTAGCGAAGAAGAAATACAAATTAAAAAGCTAATTGACAGAAAACGTATTCCTGGAAATAGTGCAATACTTTTAATCGAAGACGAAGAAATAATTCGCAAAACTACATGTGATATTTTAAAAGAACTAGGATACGAGGTGTTTTCAGCCAAAGATGAGGTGCAAGGAGTAAAGCTTTATAAAGAAAATAGCAGTCGGATTGATCTTGTCATTTTAGATATGATAATGCCTAAAATGAGTGGTGAAGAAGCATTTAATGCTATTTTCAGCATCAATCCCGAAGTTAAAATTATTATAACTTCTGGTTTCTCTCATGGTATTAAAGTGCAGCAATTACAAGCGAATAATGATAATGTTGCTTTTATCAAAAAACCATATCATGTAAACGAATTAAGCGAAGTTATTGCAGGAATGTTAACTGAAACGTAAGTTGCTACTATTACGGAGAAAATTATGAGAAAAATATTTTTAGCTGTTTTGTTCGTTTCTTTTGTTTTTTGCTCTTCAGCAATGGCTTCAGGAGACCTTGCAGATGTAAAAAAAAGAGGCGTTTTACGTCATCTTGGAGCTCCTTATGCAAATTTTTTAGTAAACAGCGAAGAAGGTCTAGATGTTGAACTAATGCAGCTTTTTGCTAAACATCTAGGCGTTAAGTATGAGAATGTTCAGACTGATTGGGGCAGAATTGCTGGTGATTTAACAGGCATAAAAACAAGAGGCTTTATGTTCGATGATAAAATACTAGAAAAAACACCTGTTCGCGGAGATGTTATTAGTTCTGGTCTCACTATTTTTCCAGAGCGTAAGAAAATTATTACTTATGCTGTTCCAACTTTTATATCACAAATATGGCTTATAACTTCTGTTGATTCTGACATGCAGCCTATTAAACCAAGCGGGAAACTAGATGATGATATTCTTGCAGTAAAATCTATGTTGTCTGGCAAAACATTGATTGGCAGTATAAAAGGTTCTTGTCTTGATCCTTTTCGTTATCAATTAGAAAAAACAGGTGCAAAAATTTCTATTTATGAGCTTGAGCTTAATGATTTCGCTCCAGCTGTTTTTAACAAAATTGCAGATGTTGCGATTCTTGATATGCCTGATGTGCTTATTGCTATGAAAAAGTGGCCTGGAAAAATAAAAGTTTTAGGACCTGTTTCACAATTACAATATATGGCACCAGCTTTTAGAAAAGACAGTTCAGAATTGCGACAAGAATTTAATCGTTTTTTTAAGAAAATCCGCAAGGAAGGAATCTATAAAAAGATAGTAGAAAAATATTATCCAGCAGCTTTCAATTATCACCCAGATTTTTTTATTAAATAAAAAAGAGATATTGCATTGTTTTCATTTAATACAAAACAAACGCCTTTGCAGCATAACATAAGTGTTTTTGCCATTATAGTTGCGTCTTTTTGCTTTGTTGGCTATTTGTTAAGTTCAAGTTATTTTTCTCAAGTACACCTTCAAAAACTTGCTTTTACACAAGCACATAATAGTCTTACAGGAAAAGCAAAGTCGCTTAATTCATTTTTTAATGAACGGCAGAATGATTTAAGAAGGCTTGCAATAGGAGAAGTAATAAACTCCTATTTTATCAATAAAGATATGAACATGTCTTTAGAATATGGCTTAAAAGCGAGCCAAGTCTTCATTTCCAAACAATTCAAGCTTCTTGATAAAACAGTCCTGATAAATGAAAAATCAATTTATGAACGATTAACTCTTTTTGATTCAAATGGAGAGATTATTGTTGATTTTCAAGACAAAGAACATGATTTTCTAAAAAATAACTTAGCAAAAATCATATCTGTAACAACTTCTGCTTCTATTATGCACGATAATTATAATCACGGTTATATAATGATAGTAGCTCCAGTAAACAGATTAAACAAAATCGTAGGCTGGGTCGTTGGTTGGATAAAACTAGAAAACATTCATCAGCATTTATCACATTCTAATCAATTTTTAAATGGTTATGAAAGTGAAACATTAACTTTTACAGCGACTGCATTTGATAATTATGTTTTTCTACACTCTAAAATAAAGGAAATATTGTTAAAACATGAACAATCTTTTTTCGAAAATTTATTACAGTGTAAATATTACGATGAAAATGAATCTCCTGTTTCTTTGATAGAGATTTCAACAGATACCCCTTTTGTTTTTGAAGGCTTGTCTTTATCCAATAAAAAAGAAGATTTTGCTGCCTTTAGAGTTGCTTTGCCTAATTACAATATAAGCCTTGTCAGGGTTACAGAGTTAAAACAGATTATAAATAAAAATGCACCTAGAAATCTGCTGATAACTTTAGCTTTTCTTAGCTTAATGCTTTTGATTATTGTTTATATATCCATACGTCATAGTATTAAAAGCCATGTCTTGGCAGCCAGACTTGATGAATCTGAAAAAAAACAAACAGAAATTACCAGTGTAAATGAAAATTTGCAGCAAGAAGTTGAGCAACGAAAACAAACAGAAAAGTTGTTGTGTGAAAATGAGGAAAATCTTCGTATTACGCTTGATTCTATTGGTGATGCAGTAATATCTACTGATATTAATGGTAATATAGCACGAATGAATCCAGTAGCAGAGCATTTGACGGGTTATTCAATTGATGATGCAATGGGGCGTTACATTCTGGAAGTATTTAACGTTATTAATTCAGAAACACGTAAAAAAGGTGAGAACCCTATTGAAAAAATACTTAACACAGGTCACGCTGTAGAGCTTGCTAATCATACAGTTCTCATTGCCAAAAACGGCACAGAACGTCAAATCGCTGATGCTGGCACGCCAATCTTCAACGACGAAGGCAAGCTCGTTGGTACTGTGCTTGTTTTCCGTGATGTAACGGATCAGTACATGTTAACAGAACGGCTGCATCAGTCAGAAAAAATGCAGGCTATTGGTCAGTTGGCTGGAGGAATAGCCCATGACTTTAACAATATGCTTGGTGGAATTATTGGTTCTGCTGAACTTTTAGATATGCGTCTTAAAAAAGAACAAACTAAATGCCATAAATCAGTACAGCTAATTATTAAAATGGCTCAACGAGCATCTAGTTTAACAGATAAGCTGCTAGCATTCTCACGCAAAGGAAAACGAATTGAAATCCCAGTTAATTTTCATGTAATCATCAAAGATACAGTAGCCATTTTAGAGCGTAGCATTGATAAACGGATACATATAGAGCTGAATTTAGATGCTGTATCTCCAATAGTGCTTGGCGATCCATCTCAATTGCAAAATGCCATTTTAAATCTTGGTGTTAACGCCAGAGATGCTATGTGTGAAAGCGGAACATTAACTATCAGCACCAAGAATGTTTCATTAGATAATGATTACTGTAGTGTTAGAACATCTGATTTGCTATCTGGATATTATATACAGATTACAGTTAGTGATACAGGTCATGGTATTCCACATGAGTTACACAAAAAAATATTTGAGCCATTCTTTACAACAAAAAAAACAGGTCAAGGAACGGGGCTAGGGTTGTCAGCCGTATATGGGACTCTTCGTGATCATCAGGGCGATATTTCTATATATAGTGAAAAAGACGATGGAACTAGTTTTCATCTCTATTTGCCTGTTATTGAAGAAAGTGTTCGAGACGAAAAACAGTTTAGCAGAGAACAACAGCATGGAAGTGGCGGAATTCTGATAGTTGATGATGAAGAAGTAATCCGTACGACAACGTGCAAAATCTTGAAAAATTTGGGATATGATGTGTTTTCAGCCGAAGACGGGGAGCAAGGAGTAGAGGCTTATAAAGAAAACAAAGAAAAAATTGATTTAGTCATTTTAGATATGATAATGCCTAAAATGAATGGTGAAGAAGCTTTTAATGCTATTTTCAGCATCAATCCCGAAGTTAAAATTATTATAACTTCTGGTTTCTCTCATGATATTAAAGTACAGCAATTACAAGCGAAGAATGACAATATTGTTTTTATTAAAAAGCCATTTCATGCAAGCGAATTAAGTGAACTAATAGCAACAAAGCTAGTTAAAAGATAGGCTATGTGTTAAGCACCATAAATGTATCAGCTATATATGAAATCTCTTTATCTTTAGCTATGTTAAAGGAAACTGTTGCCGTTGTCGTCATTTCCTCTCTTGTCATACACGAAATTTTAATTTCGTGTATCCAGCTTTTCTTACAAAGGCTCTTGTTTCCCAGCCCTAAATGGCTGAGAAAGACAACACTTGAATTTCGCATATCAACTTAAATCAGACAGACTCTAGAGTTTTTATCCAATAGCTTTTTTAACTGCTTCAACAATTCTATCTTGAGTGTTTTCGTCAATATATGGGTGCATAGGAAGGCTCATAACTTCGTTGGATAAAGCCTCGCATACAGGTATTCCACCTGATACACACGGATAGTTTTTATAGCCTTTTTGCTGTCCTAGCGGAATTGGATAGTAAACTGCCACAGGAACATTTTGTTCTTTTATTTTTGCAACAACTTCATCACGATTGTTTACTTTGAGAGTGTACTGTGCCCATGCAGAAAAAGTATTTTCTGTAACGACAGGAACTTCTGCAACATCTTTCAGCAACTCATTATAGCGTTTTGCTATGCGGTCTCTAGCCTGAAGCTCATCATCAAAAATCGACAGCTTTTGAAGAAGAACGGCTGCTTGAATGGAATCCAGTCTTCCATTAATGCCGATGCGTACGTTTTCATATCTGTCAGAACCTTCTCCATGAACACGGATAGACTTCATAATTGCAAGTTTTTCTTCTGATTGAGTAAAGACTGCTCCGCCGTCTCCATAACAGCCCAAAGGCTTGGCAGGGAAAAAGCTGGTAGCTGTATAATCACAAATAGAGCCTGTTTTCTTCCCATTCCATGAAGAACCAAAACTTTGAGCCGCATCGGATATAACAAACAGATTGTTCTCTTTTGCTATTGCTAGTATTGCTTCATGGTCAACAGGCTGTCCGAATAAGTCTACTGAGATTATTCCTCGAGGTTTCAAGCCAAAACTTTCAACTTCTTTTATAGCTGTTTTTAAGCTTGCTGGAGATATATTGAAAGTGTCTGGCAGTACATCTACAAAAACAGGAGTTGCACCTGCAAGAACAATAGCTTCTGCAGAAGCAACAAAAGTAAAGGCAGGAACAAATACAGCGTCTCCTCGCCCAACATTTTCTGCCATAAGAGGCATTAACAGTGCGTCTGTTCCGCTTGAGCAGCCCATAGCATGTTTTGCTTCACAGAACTCAGCGAGTTTTGTTTCAAGTTCTGCTATTTCTGGTCCCATAATATATGCACCATGTTCCAGAACTTTGGAAATAGCGTCATTAATTTTTGTTCCCAACCGTTTTTGCTGGGTTTTAAGGTCAATAAACGGAATATTAGACATTTTAAAAATCTCCTAAAGACGAAACGAACCATTGGTGCTATAAAAGGCATACTCTGGTATGAAAATCCCTTAAAACACGCATTATATATAAATATATATCCATAATAGTTTGGTTTGTAACTTCAACTATTATGACAGAATTGAAATGTTAGAAACAAAAAATTACGATTGTAGCAAAGACCATATACTCCAGTAGATGAGTTTTTGAAAAACGCTTGATGAAACTAAACGGTGTTAGACTCTTTTTGATTTACTTGTATGCAAAAAGTTACTCCATTGTCATTCTCAGCCAGAATGGCTGGGAATCCAGACTTTTAAAAACAGTCAAGAAAGACTGGATACCCGAACCTTTAGTTCGAGTATGACAAACAGTGGTAT
>DAOWDM010000235.1 GCA_030639035.1 Alphaproteobacteria bacterium | reverse complement strand
CTGGGATTGCAGATCACTTTGCTTCAGATATAGGCGGTGGCGGTGTATCTGGTCTGTCTCCATTAAGTAGTGCTGCCACTCAACGAATCAAAGGCACTATGGAGCAAAAGTTTGCTGGAGCAGTTGTAGGTTCTTCAAAATATTCCAAAAGAAAAATTATTGGCGAGACGCAGGATCAAAAAGAAGGCAGACAGGAAAGGCAACACGCAAATAACTTAAGAAAAAGCAGAAACCTTTTCCATCAAGCTACAGGAAGAACTCCAAAAAAAGACATTGCTTTTAATCCGCTTGTTAAAAGTGGCGATGAGTTTGTTCTTGGAAAAAAACATTCTCTTGAAAACAAAGGCAAAGCTTATGATATTACAGATTCAAGAGACAGAACCATCGGCTACATCAACACTGATGAAAACAACACCGTTACTGGACGTACAGACATAGACTTTGCAAGCGGTAAAAAACTAACAACTACAAATGTAGATAAAAACGGCAATGCTCTCAGCTTTGAAAGGTATGATGAGAATGAAAATCTTGAAACATTAGTTGAGAGCAAAGACAGCGGAACAAAAACCGTAACAAGCTTCAAAGATGGAAAAGCAACGGAACAAACTCTATACGATGAAAACAACGCAGGTGTAGACAAGAAAATATTTGATGAGGATTCTAATGTTGCTTCTCATCAAGTTGCAAACAGCGACGGAAACTGGGTAGATGAGGAATAATCTGCTGTATAAATTCCAAATGAGGGAAAGTTAAAAATGTTGAGACTTTTAAAACATTTGTTACATACAATAGGGTTTCTAGCTATAGCTTTGCTATTTACTGACCGTCATATTGCGGCTTTTCTAGGCAACTCTTTTCTGCTGTATGGTTCATGGCTTAGTATCGTTGTTTGTTTGATTGTGGCTTATAAATATTTAGGTTCTCCTTTTAAGCAAATAGAAATAGATGAAGAAGCAACTGAAAGGAGAGTTGGAAATGAGAACTAAAAAAATCTTTTCAGTTATATTAACAATTGCAGTTGCAATTCTTATCTGTGCTTCATCAAGTGCTTTTGCTGGTGAATCAAAAAGCATTCCTGAAATATCTGCTGAATATAGAATTTGCTGGTTCTGCCCTCTGTTTGAAAAGATTTATACTTCAGCTGGTGAATACGCAATGACGGGATACAACGCCGTTGCTGAGGGTTGTCGAGCTCTTATTGCGATAGGGCTTGGTTTATGGTTTGCTTTTGAAAGCCTTAAAGCTCTTTCCCAAGTTTCTGCTTTTCAACCAGGTGCTTTCTGGAAAAAAGTTACTGGTCGTATGTTTGCAGGTGTTCTTGCAATAGCCATATTGTCCAGCAATGCTATAGATGTTTATGGATATTTAATCTCACCTATAATTTTAGCAGCTGTTGGTTTTGGTTCGGCTCTTCTTCCTTCTATTGGAGGCGGTCAGATATGCGTTCCTGCAAGTAGTACTCCAACATATGACCCAAACAATGCTCTGCCTATTGAAGCAAGGGAAGCCCTTGGCTGTATGATGCAAAACATGAATGATGCCGTAGCAGATGCTATGGGCTGGGGCGTTGCCTTAATAATCAATTCATCTGGGCAAGGCTTTTTAGGTGTTTTGCCTGATATTGGAATGCTGATTTCAGGTATAATTATTGCCTTTATGTTTTTCCTACTATTAATGGTTATGCCAATATATATGGTAGATTCTGTCATACGACTAGGAATTGTAGGAGCTTTATTGCCAGTATTTGTTGTCGCTTGGGTGTTTCCATTAACAAAACATTTCTCAAAAGCAGGCTTTACAATGCTGATTAACAGCATGGTTCAACTTATAACAATGTGTCTTTTTGTAGGGCTGATTTCAGCAATGGTAGGCGGTATTTTATACGGTCTTGATGCTGTAAATGCTCAAGATGCTGCAAATGATAATGATGTTGTAGCTTTGTATGAAGCATTATCAACTGAATCAATGCTTATATTCCAGCTTGGAGCTGTTGCATTAATGGGCTTTTTCCTTATTTCTAAAGCTCCTGTTATTGGTTCGCATTTCTCTGAAATGTCAGGTGCTCCAGGTTTGAACATTGCACCTGCGGTTAGCGGTGCTATTGCACAAGCGACTAACGCTATGTCAGGAGGCAGGCTTGCAAAAATGACTCCAGCTTATGCAGCCTTGGCAATAGGGCAAAAACTCACAACAGGAGGAGGACTCGGTGGAGTCAAGCAAAGTGCTGAAAGATTGGGGCAAAAAAGAAAGCAGTTCTTGACTAAAAGTGGCAGGGAACAGCTTTTAGAAGAAAGACGCAATCGCAAAATAGAAGAGAAAAACGGCAAAAGAAAACAGAGCCTTGATCAGGCAAGGCTGAACAAAAGAACAGGCGGAATTGTAGGATTAGCACGAGATAATATCCGAGGAGTTTCAAGACAAGTAAAAGAAAACTTCCTGCTTAAAGGCAATGAAAAGGTTGCCAGCAATCTT
>DAOWDM010000161.1 GCA_030639035.1 Alphaproteobacteria bacterium | reverse complement strand
TTTTTCAAAAGTTACTTTTCAAAAGTATTTACTAGTGTCAAATCATCATCATAAACAACAATTTCTTTCGGCAGGTCTTTTCCTGCTATAATAGCCTTTGTTCTTGGTTGAACGCCTAAAGCTATCAAGTCATTATCATTGCCAAGTTGTCCAGCTTCTCTTTTTATCTGCGTAACCGAAAAACCGCTATCGTGTAGGTATTTTATAGCAAGACGGCGTGCATACATTTGCTGAAGATATCCAACATCACTATCTATTAAAAACTCTTTGTATAGAGTTTCTACAGGTATATTTTCATCTTCAGAAACAGAAAACAAAGCATTGTTAAGTGTTTCACCAACACTTATCAAACGCCTCATTTTATAAACAGCATTTTTAACTTCTTGTTTAACTTCAAAAAGTTCATAGCGTTTTTTTGCTATTGTTGCTGTCTCAGCTAATTCAAGAAGTTTTTTACTCAAGTCAAAAATTTCTTGAAATTCATCTTTCTGATTGGTTTGCATTGTTCCATATTTTCTACGATTATACATTCTGTTAATCCTTGTTAAGTTTTAGAATCAACAAGGGGATAGCATACTGGAATATGCACGGTCTGTAACACTTTGATGTAGCTTGATAATTTTCTGAAAGTGCCGTATAAGAAACGCCTTAGCTTTGCAAAACTGTCGCATAATGTATATTATGTATACAAAAAACAAAACGGCTTTTTATTCAGACAAACCAAGCTTTTTATTGCATGTTCCAGTGCTTTATGGGGTTGAACAATGGAACATATTTTACTCTCACCACGGCGTGATATTTCTTATGATGAAATTAATTCTTTAAGAAAGATAGCCTCTGAATTAGTAGAAAAAACTGAGGAACTGCGAGGTTTTGGTAGAGAACTTGAAAAGAAAATACAAGATGTCAATTTCTTAAAAAAGTCTTATCATGCAGGAGCAGAAGTTGCCACTGAGATTGCTCTTGGAACTCCAGAATTTGAAGCAATAGCTATTGTTGCAAAAAGAAATTGTTTTTACAGACAATCTCTTGCTGAGGTTTGGTATACACGAAAGCAAAAAAAGAAATATATAAACCTATATGCGAAAAGATACATGGCTTTAAAAATGAGCAAAGCAGGCTTTTCAACACGAGATATAGCAAAAGCTATTGGCTGCACTGTTGGCACTGTATACCGCTACAAAAAAGATTGTGCCAACTCAAAAACTATGAATGAGATGATTAATTATTTTTGAAAAAGTCAAGTAGGTTCTAAATCTTAAAAACGGTTTTTAATTCTTAGAACCTACTTTTAAAAAAGCCAGTTGTTGCAAGTTGCTACATTATGCGATATAATAGTTTTAATGATAACTATTTTTAGGAAAAAGTCATGTCTGTAGCTGTTAGATTATCTAATGAACTTGTCAATGAGGCAAAAAATTATGCTGGAGTAAATTTTCGCTCTGTTCCAAAGCAAATAGAATACTGGTCAAAGCTTGGCAAAATTGCTGATGAAAATCCTGACCTACCTCTTTCTTTTATTAAAGACATTTTACTTGGAAAAGAAGAGCTTGAAGCTGGAGAAGTTGAAGAATTTGAGTTTGAGTTAGATTAATGAATATACTTAGAACAAATAAATTCAACAAAGCTTTTAAAAAACTTCATAAAGCTCAAAAAATCGAATTAATTGAAGCAGTAAAAAAAATTGGAAAAAATCCAACAATAGGAAACTTAAAAATACAAGATTTGAATGATATTAGAGTTTATAAGTTTAAAATGAACAAACAACTGACTTTGCTTGCTTATAATTATGATGAAAATAACAGCATAATAACTTTAATAGCTTTAGCTTCTCATGAAAATTTTTATACAAAGCTTAAACGATAAAAAAGGGGGTACAGAACTGCTCTGCACCCCTTGACAAGCTAGATTATCCCCAAGAACCAGAATGTAGCTTTTATTATGTCAACAGGCGGTATTTTTTCCGCCTGTTGCTGATTGTAAATGCTTTGCACTAGGGGGGGACACCAAGCCTTTCGCCGTAACCAGTCTTAGAATGATATTTAAACCGCCTAGAATAGCTATGCTATTTTCACCGTTTACATCGATTCCGCATTGATTAGCTGCAATGCCTGTTCCGATTGCGATAGCGTTACCCCACAAGGTTTTAGAGGTGGTATCACTTCATTAGACAGTTTTGTGGCGAAGTTAAGCTATTGTTTGTTAATGTTATGCCACAGCTCTCTGATATTGAGAGTTGAACCCCGTAGTGGTGAGGCACTCAATATCAGAGAGCATATAAATTTCA
>DAOWDM010000155.1 GCA_030639035.1 Alphaproteobacteria bacterium | reverse complement strand
TCTGGAGCATTTAAGGGACGAGCTGCAACAATATTTATTGTATTTTAATGAGCTTCGTCCTCATCAAGGAATCGGCAGTAAAATACCTGCCGATTTCAACAAAAACTGTCATCGAATTAGTTGACATCTACAAGAATGACGATAAAAGTAATTCTAAGATAACTCTTTTAATAAAAACTGTCATCGAATTAGATAACATTTACAATTCTCAGCCATCATGGCTGGGAATCCAGTCTTTCTTCTTTTAGCCTTTTCAAACACTCTAGATACCCGAAAGCTTTGCTTTCGAGTATGACAATGGAGAAAAAGCCAACAATAACAGCAATAAAATGCTCTAATATGACAAATAGCAACATCATTGTATAACACAGCTTAATTTTTTGGCTACATTTGTCAGTTAAACTGGTAATATTTTCTTACTGCTTCAGTAATTTCCCATTTGCATTTAAGACCTTTTTCAAAAATAACCATATCACCTTTGCCAAATTCAGCTATCTCGCCATTTTCAGCTGTTACTTTTACCTTCCCTTCAAGCAGAAAGCATATTTCTTCAGAATCGTATTCCCAATCAAATGTGCTTTCTTCTTTACTCCATATAGACCAGTTTTTCACATCAAGAGCTTCAAGTTTTTCAGGTGAAGGACGTTCTACTTTTATTTTCATTTTTTCCTGCTTTTTTATGCTTAGTACACAAATTTTGTTTCAATATTTACATCATGGTGCAGGCTGTGCTTGACAGGGCATGCATCTGCTGCGTTTTCAAGCATTCTTTTTTCTTTATCGGTTAGTTTGATTCCTTTTGGCATTGTTATTATGATTTTTACAGAACCTATTTTGCGAGATGGTTTTGCTGCCATTTCTTTAGTCATGTGTACTTTTGTACCTTTGATATCAACGTTCAGCTTTTCAGCAATAAGACCCATTATTGTTATAATGCAAGTGCCAAGAGAAGTTACTGCAAGGTCTGTAGGTGAAAAAGTTTCCGCTTTACCTCCATTGTCTGCTGGTGCATCAGTTGTAATAGTTGTACCTGATGGTTCATGTACTACTGTGCAACGAAGATTTCCTTCATATACTGCATTAATTTCAACGCCCATTATTTTCCCCTTTTTTAAGATGTTTTTTAAGATATTTTCCTGTATAGCTTTTTTTACACTTCACCACACTTTCAGGTACTCCTGCAACAACAATTTTTCCTCCATTATCTCCGCCTTCAGGACCAATATCTACAATCCAGTCCGCAGTTTTGATAACGTCAAGATTATGCTCAATAACAAGAACGGTATTGCCAGTATCAACCAAAGCATGAAGCACTTCCAGCAATTTATGTATATCAGCAAAATGTAGCCCTGTTGTTGGTTCATCTAATATATAAAGAGTACGCCCTGTAGCTTTTTTAGAAAGCTCTTTTGCGAGTTTTATCCGTTGTGCTTCTCCTCCTGAAAGAGTGGTTGCCTGCTGTCCAAGATGGATATATCCAAGTCCAACTTTTTTCAAAACAGACATCTTGTTTCGTATAACTGGAATAGGAGCAAAGAACTCAAAAGCTTCTTCAACCGTCATATCAAGAACATCTGCTATCGTTTTGTTTTTATAGGAAATTTCCAGAGTTTCACGGTTATATCTTTTACCTTTGCAAACATCACATTCTACATAAACATCAGGCAGAAAATGCATCTCGATTTTAATCAGTCCTTCACCTTTACAAGCTTCACAACGTCCACCTTTTACGTTGAATGAGAAGCGTCCCGCCTTATATCCTCTGATTTTTGATTCAGGCAGTTCTGCGAACCATTCACGTACAGGACCGAAGACTCCTGTGTAAGTTGCGGGGTTTGAACGAGGTGTTCTTCCTATAGGTTTTTGATCAATATCAACAACTTTATCGATATTCTCGATTCCTGTAATCCTGTCATGCTCTCCTGCTGAAGTTTTAGACCTATATAAAGAACGAGCAAGTCCTTTATACAACGTCTCAATAATGAGAGATGATTTTCCTCCTCCTGATACTCCAGTAACGCATATAAAAGTACCTAAAGGAAAATCGACACTAATATTTTGCAGATTATTGATTCTAGCACCTTCTACAGTCAATTTGCGTCCATTTCCTTTACGCCTTTTTTCAGGAACAGGGATTTGTTTTGTGCCGTTTAGATACTGTCCTGTGATGCTTTCAGGGGTAGAAATAACTTTTTCAGGCTTGCCGTGAGCTACAACATTACCTCCATGAATACCAGCCCCCTGCCCCATATCAACAAGATAATCTGCGGAAAGTATTGCTTCCTCGTCATGCTCTACAACAATCACAGTATTGCCGATGTCACGCAGGCGTTTCAGCATTTCAAGCAGTCTGTCGTTATCTCTTTGATGCAGTCCGATTGAAGGCTCATCAAGTACATAAAGAACGCTGGTAAGTCCTGAACCAATCTGAGATGCAAGCCTGATTCGCTGACTTTCTCCGCCTGATAAAGTTCTTGAAGCACGGGATAGAGTTAAGTATTCAAGCCCTACACTCATCAAAAAACCAAGCCGTTCATTGATTTCTTTTAAGATTCTGCTAGCAATTTTCTGTTTTTGCGGACTAAGTGTTTTTTCAATACTTTCAAACCATTCGTGTGCTTTTGCAATTGAAAATCCAGCAACTTCACTTATATGAAGTTCTTTGATTTTAATAGCCAAAGCCTCTGGTTTCAGCCTGTTTCCACTGCAGACTTCACAAAGTGCTGTTGTCTGATATTTTGAGAACTCATCTCGTATCCAAGCCGAATCTGTTTCAAGAAAACGTCTTTCCATGTTTGGAATTATGCCTTCAAACGGTTTTGTTGTTGAAAAGTGCCGTTTCCCGTCATTAAGACATAAATAAAAAGCAAGTTTTCCTGAACCGTAAAGAATTATATTTTGAACTTCATTTGGCAAATCTTCAAATGGAGTTGTCATGTTTACATTAAAATGGTCGCATATACCTTGCAGAGCTTGAAGATGAAACCGAGAGTTTGAATTTTCCCAAGGAGCAATAGCTCCCTGTCTAAGACTTTTGTTTCTGTCAGGAACGATAAGGTCAGCGTCCATGTTCATTTTCACGCCAAGCCCATCACATGCAGGGCATGCCCCAAATGGATTATTGAACGAAAACAGACGAGGTTCTATTTCATCAATCGTAAAGCCTGAAACTGGACAAGCAAATTTTGCTGAGAATGTTGTTCTCTCGCCACTTTTTGCATTTTCCGCATAAACCAAACCATCGGTAAGAGAAAGAACCGTTTCAAGAGAATCCGCAAGACGAGACTCCATCTCCTCACGTACAACAAGACGGTCAACAACCACTTCGATAGTGTGCTTTTTATTCTTATTAAGAATCGGAATATCTTCTATATTGTATAATTCACCATCGATTTTTAATCGTTGGAATCCTTTTTTTACAAGCTCATCTATTTCTTTTTTGTATTCACCTTTGCGTCCTCGTACTATTGGAGCAAGAAGATAAAGCCTTGTGCCTTTTTCCATTTCCATAATCTTATCAACCATTTGGGAAACAGTTTGGCTTTCAATAGGTAAACCCGTAGCAGGAGAATAAGGAACTCCGACTCTTGCCCACAACAAACGCATGTAATCATAAATTTCAGTAACAGTTCCAACTGTTGAACGAGGATTGCGTGAAGACGTTTTCTGCTCGATAGATATTGCAGGAGACAACCCCTCAATAGAATCAACATCAGGCTTGTTAACCAGCTCTAAAAATTGCCGAGCATATGAAGAAAGGCTTTCTACATATCGACGCTGCCCCTCGGCATAAATAGTGTCAAAAGCAAGCGAGGACTTTCCCGAACCAGACAAACCTGTAATAACAACAAGCTTATCCCGTGGAATGTCAATATTGACATTTTTAAGATTATGCTCACGAGCACCGCGTACTTTTATCATGTTCATCATTTAACTATTGCCAAATTATTGTTGACACAAGAATAAAACAAGAACATCATCTTTACAAGAGTTTTTATTTTTTACGTTATTAACTGTACTTTTTTAGCAAAAATGTATATATAACTTAACTTAAGAGTGAATTTTATAAAGAGGTAATAAAAATAATGGCTGGTAGTGTTAATAAAGTGATTTTAGTTGGAAATCTTGGGCGTGACCCTGAAGTCAGGCACAGTCAAGACGGAATGAAAATCGTTAGCATGTCTATTGCAACTTCTGAAAGTTGGAAAGATAGAAACTCAGGCGAAAGCAGAGAAAAAACCGAATGGCACAGAGTCGTTATTTTTGACGCTAGAATTGCAGATGTAGCTGAGAAATACTTGCGTAAAGGTTCTAAAGTATACCTCGAAGGTGCTTTGCAAACTCGTAAATGGACAGACCAGTCTGGACAAGATAAGTACACAACAGAGGTAGTTCTTGGTCGCTTCAAAAGCACCTTGACCATGCTAGACAGCAAAAGTAGTGGCAGTGGCGGATACGATTCTGCTAATAGCTATAATAATAATAATAACAACAACAGCGGTTACAATAATAACAACAGCTTTGGTGGTTCACCAGACAATGTAAACTCAGCTCCATCGGTTCCTGATCTTGATGATGAAATTCCTTTTTAGGAAACAGATGAGTCCTGCATTTTAAAACAGCATATTTTGTTGTTATAAGTAACTATTTCTGCTAAATATTGTATGTATTTTACTGCAATATCAAAAACAACCTTTATTGACTACATAGGAATAACAATCCGATATGGAAATATCACCCATTACAATTGTTGACGAGATGAAAAGCTCGTATCTTGACTACGCAATGAGCGTAATCGTATCAAGAGCTCTTCCTGATGTTCGCGATGGACTAAAGCCTGTTCACCGCCGAATTATCTATGCAATGAAAGAAAATGGCTACGATTATAACAAGCCTTTCCGCAAATCAGCACGCATCGTCGGTGATGTTATGGGTAAATATCACCCTCATGGTGATTCTGCTATTTATGATGCTATGGTACGTATGGCACAGTCTTTTTCCATGCGTCTGCCGTTAATTAATGGACAGGGAAACTTCGGTTCTATGGACGGCGACAGAGCTGCTGCCATGCGTTACACCGAAGCTAGAATGGCAAAGTCCGCTCACAGCCTTATAGAAGATATTGATAAAGACACCGTTGATTTCAGGTCAAACTATGATGAAACCACCAGAGAACCAACGGTTCTTCCTGCAAGATACCCTAATATCCTTGTAAATGGAGCTGGCGGTATTGCTGTTGGTATGGCTACAAATATTCCTCCACATAATCTTGGTGAGGTTATTGATGCCTGCTTTGCTCTTATAGAAAACCCAGATATAACAATTGAAGAGCTTACAGATATTATACCTGCTCCTGATTTTCCAACAGGTGGAGAAATTTTAGGTCGCAGTGGAGCTCATTCAGCTTATTTAACTGGACGCGGTTCGGTTAAAATGCGTGGAAAATGCTCCATTGAAGAAATACGCAAAGACCGTGAAGCAATTATAATCACAGAAGTGCCTTATCAGGTAAACAAGGCTGGAATGATTACAAAAATAGCCGAGCTGGTAAAAGAAAAACGCATTGAAGGCATTTCTGACCTTAGAG
The DNA here is from genome assembly GCA_030639035.1 of Alphaproteobacteria bacterium. GTDB lineage: Bacteria > Pseudomonadota > Alphaproteobacteria > DAOWDM01 > DAOWDM01 > DAOWDM01. Next base: position 651 of record DAOWDM010000155.1, on the reverse strand, counting down.
ACGAATCAGACAGAGACGGAGTCCGTGTCGTTGTCGAAATAAAACGAGACCATCAGGCTGATGTTGTTTTAAACCAGCTATATCGTTTTACTCCGCTACAAACCAGTTTTGGTATGAATATGCTGGCATTAAATGCTGGACGCCCTGGAACGATGACTCTAAAGGAAATTTTAGCCGCTTTTGTAGATTTCCGTGAAGAAGTAATACGACGCAGGACAATTTATGAATTAAATCAAGCTAGAAACCGAGCTCATTCTTTAGTAGGACTTGCAGTTGCTGTTACAAATCTTGACGCTGTAATCAAAATGATAAAAAGTGCTCCAAGTCCAGTAGTTGCAAAAGAAAGCCTTTTAGCTACGGCATGGACAGCTGGAGAAGTTGAACCTCTTATTGAACTGATAGACGAGCCAGACAGAAAGGTAGTTGACGGTAAATATTATTTATCAGAAGCACAAGCAAAGGCAATTCTTGATTTACGTCTGCATCGCCTTACAGGTCTTGAAAGAAAAAAAATCCACAATGAACTTGTTGAGATAGGAAACAAAATTAAGGAATACCTGTCGATACTAGGTTCTCATGATAAAATCTACAGTATTATGTGCGATGAACTGCAAGAAATGAAAGACAAGTTCGCTACACCACGACGCACTA
>DAOWDM010000086.1 GCA_030639035.1 Alphaproteobacteria bacterium | reverse complement strand
GTTGAAAAAATTCATCTTTAGGATCATTCGCTTCAAGTAGTTTGCCCATATCACTTTTTAGAATGTCGCATGCTACTCCGCTCTCAATAACTCCTGCTATTCCCTCTACGTTCAGCAAGCGTGGTATTTCGCAAGCATCATCCATTAAAACACCATTTGCAGCAGCTGATGCAACTAGATCTACTGCTTGTCGAACAGTTGGCTTCCTTTTTTGAGGATGTTTTTGTGTAGGTTTTGCAGTGTGTTGGTTTAATGGTTTAATTGGAATAGATTTTAATTCTGCATCTTTTGGATGAATACTCAGAACAAACCTGTTTATCGTTGCTCTTTCAGGGTTGTTTTCTGGGATACCTCCAAGCGTTACAGAATGCTTTTCTTTGGATATTGGAGATTGGTCAGATGCAGTCCCTCCTCCAGGAGCTAAATTTGTTAGAGATCCTCCTTCATGTAATCGTTTGAAATAAGATATTAAGATAGCCTCACGATCATAAGCCTTTTCTTCGGTATCATGGATACTGTCAATTTCGTAGATAATTTTTTCATTAGAACGCAATATTAAACGAATAATATTCAACTTATAAGCATTTGAACGCCTATCATTCGGATGTCGTGCCTCGTTCTCGTGATCCAGAACACGATATTTGTTTTTACCTCCACCACCTTTACCAACATAAAAAGCTCTTTCATTTGGTCGCCTTAATATATAGACGTATGGCAAATCAATATTGTTAAGATAATTTTTGCAAGTCTCCTTTGTACCTATATGTAACGTGCCTGTTTTCATCTTTTCTTTGTTTTCCTAGATTTAGTTGACGGTATACCTAATTATTTCTTTCAAACACCATCGTCATTCTCAGCCCAAAGGGCTGGGAATCCAGAATGTCAATAAGAAAGACTGGATACCCGAAATTAAAATTTCGAGTATGACGAGGCGTGGGGTTTTTCATTTTTCTCTCCTATCCCTACAACGCTGCAATCTTCTCCTTAGCTTCTTCCTTCTTCCCCTTTGAGACAGTTTCTTCTTCTAATCTTCGTTTTTGTTCTTTTATTACTTTTTCGGGGGCTTTTGAGGTGAAGTTTTTGTTGGATAGTTTCTTGGTGATTTTTTCGATTTCTTTGTCGTGTTTTCCTATTTCTTTTTCTAGTCTTGTGATTTCGCTTTTTAGGTCAATTACGTCTGCCAAAGGCAATAGAATTGTGGCTTCTTCTATGAAGACTTGGACTACGCCTTTTAGGTGGATTTCTTCGTTTACGGCTTCGGCTTTTTCAAGTCTTGCGGTTTTTAATAGGATATTGCGGTAGGATTCCAGTCTTTTTAGAGTTGTTTCGTTTCCGCCTTTTATTAGCATTGGGATTTTTGCTGATGGGGGGACGTTCATTTCTGAGCGAACAGAACGGATTTGAGTTATTAGATTCACAACCCAGTCGATTTCTGCATCGGCTTTTGGATTGGATAAATCATCTTTAATCCAAGGCGTATGAATTAGTTTTTGAGGTCTGTTTTCTGAAAGTTTACCCCAAAGTTCTTCTGTAATAAACGGCATGAACGGGTGGAGCATTATTAGGATTCTATCTAGCACCCAAGCGGCAGTAGCTCTGGTTTCTTTTTTGGCTTCCTCGTCATCTCCGTAAAAAACAGGCTTGGTGAATTCCACATACCAATCACAGAAAGTTCCCCATGCAAACTGGTAAATAGCATTTGCAGATTCGTTAAAACGGTAAGCATCTATAGTATCTGAAACTCTTACACTAGCTTCTGAAGTTTTGCTGATAATCCATTGATTTACCGCATTTTTTGCGTTTTTAGGATTAAAGCCTTCGTCAATTTTACACTCGTTCATTTCACAGAATCGTGCGGCATTCCATAGCTTTGTAGCAAAGTTTCGGTAGCCCTGAATTCTGTTTTCAGACATCTTAACATCACGCCCTTGAGCAGCCATAGCAGCCATTGTAAAACGCAAAGAATCAGTGCCGTATTTATCCATAAGCTCCAGAGGGTCAACTACATTGCCCTTTGATTTAGACATTTTCTGCCCTTTTTCATCTCGGACTAGAGCATGAATATAAACCGTGTCAAAAGGAACTTCTCCAGTAAATTCTAAAGACATCATCATCATTCTAGCAACCCAGAAGAAAATAATATCAAAGCCTGTAACAAGCGTTTGAGTAGGATAATAACGCTTTAATTCAGGAGTTTCTTTAGGCCAGCCAAGAGTCGTAAATGCCCACAATCCAGAAGAAAACCAAGTGTCTAAAACGTCTTCATCTCGTGTAAGAGAAACTTCTTTACCGTAATGCTTTGCCGCTGCTTCTGACGCTTCTTTTTCTGTTTCATAGCAGAAAAATTTACCGTCTTCGCCATACCAGACAGGAATCCGATGCCCCCACCAAAGCTGACGGGAAATACACCAAGGCTGAATGTTACGCATCCACTCGAAATAAGTATTTTCCCAGTTTTTAGGAACAAATTTTGTTCTGCCATCTTCAACGGCTTTTATTGCAGGCTGAGCTAATTTTTCAGCATCAACAAACCACTGATCAGTAAGCCAAGGCTCAATAACAACACCAGAGCGGTCACCGTATGGAATGGTCATAGGATTGTCTTCAATCTTGACAAGAAGCCCTAAACTTTCCATTTCAGCAACGACTTTTTCACGAGCAGTCAGGCAGTCAAGACCTTGATATTCTGCAGGAGCGTTCTCGTTAAGAAGTGCGTTCATGTCGAGAATATTTACAATATCGAGGTTGTTCCTGCGTCCAACTTCAAAATCATTAAAGTCATGTGCAGGAGTAATTTTTACTGCTCCAGTACCTTTTTCAGGGTCGGCGTGTTCATCGGTAACAACAGGAATCGGCTTGTTCATAATCGGCAAAATACAATTTTTACCGACAAGATGTTTGTAGCGTTCGTCATCTTCATGGACGGCTACAGCAGTATCTCCGAGCATGGTTTCAGGGCGAGTTGTGCCTACTGTAATGAACTCGTTTTCACTGCCTTCGACAGGGTATTTGAAATACCACATTTTGCCGACAGTTTCACGCTGTTCAACTTCTAAATCAGAAATAGCTGTGTGAAGTTTTGGATCCCAGTTCACAAGGCGTTTGTCTCGGTAAATGAGTCCTTTTTTGTGAAGTTCTACAAAGACTTTTGATACAGCTTTGGAAAGCCCTTCGTCCATTGTGAAGCGTTCTCTTTCCCAATTCAAAGAAGAACCTAGACGACGGAGCTGTTTTGTTATCGCACTGCCCGATTCTTTTTTCCATTCCCAGACTTTTTCAATGAATTTTTCACGTCCTAAATCATGGCGGGTTATGCCTTTTTCCGCAAGTTTACGCTCTACAACCATTTGTGTGGCGATTCCAGCGTGGTCTGTTCCTGGCTGCCACATTGTATCTTTGCCGCACATGCGGTTGTAACGAACAAGAATATCCTGAATGGTAAAATTCAAGGCATGTCCCATATGCAGACTGCCAGTAACATTCGGAGGAGGAATCATTATGCAGAATTTTTCTTTTGATGATTCTTCTTCTGCTTTTGGAGCAAAAGCGTTTTCTTTTTCCCACTCTTCATAAAGTCTTTTTTCAACTTCGGCAGGGCTATAAGACTTGTCCAACATCGCTAGACATTCCTTTCGTTATATTGGTTGATGGATATTGCTTCATAATTCTGAATTACAACTGTCACAATGAATTTACCCAAACCGTCATCCTGAACTTGTTTCAGGATCTACTTTTTCCTTAAACAGTTAGCAAAAAGAAGATGGATACTGAAACAAGTTCAGCATGACGATAGGAGTAGGTTGTACAAAAAAACTAGAATCGGCTTGCTTTTTCGACCACTCGTTCTATTTCTTTTTTCACGATTCCTTCGACAAGGTATGGCAGGTTAGCATCTAGCCATTCTTTTAAGAAAGGACGCAATGTCTGACGTACAAGCTCTTCTAGAGTAACATTTCCATTGCCAAGCCCTAGATTCCTGTCATCAGAAATTGTTTTTGCAAGTTCAGCGAATGCACACGCAGATACATGAGCAACTGGATCAGAAAGTAGTGAAACGTCTCGTTCATTTGGTTCTGGAGTTACAATCATAGCTTCTGTCAATTCAACAACTGGCTCAGGTTCATCACTTAGGTCAACATCAAATGTTGGAATATCTGGCTCAGGTTCTGGTTCTGGCTCATCAGTCATATCAACATCAAATGTTGGTACTTCTGGCTCAGGCTCAGGCTCTGGTTCAGATTCTGGCTCATCAGTTATATCAACATCGAATGTTGGAACATCTGGCTCAGGTTCTGGTTCTGGTTCTGGTTCATCAGTCATATCAACATCGAATGTTGGAACATTTGGCTCAGGTTTTGGCTCAGGTTTTGGCTCAGGTTCAGGTTTTGGCTCAGACACAGTTTCCTGCTCTGGCACTGCTTCTTCATTTTCTTCATCTTCCGACAGAATACGCCGAATAGATGCTAGAATGTCTTCCATTGACGGTTCTTGCCCGTTTTCTTCAGTCATTGTCTACCCAGCCTATCTAAAAAATCAGATGTATATTACTCTATACAATATAATACTACAATATGCACCTAAACGCTTCATTAAAAGAAAATATTATTCTTTTCAAGATTAATCTATTTCCCGCCACCAATCCACTGATATTTAACATCTTTATAGTGTTGTTCAGGATAATATTTTTTAACATTTAGATTTAATCCTTCGGCAGTCATTCTTCCTAATGCTGCTGAAAGTCGGAATGAAGCAAGCATTTCATCACGCTCGGAACGAACTAGACCAACTCGAGCATCAAGCAGTTCCTGCTCTGCATCAAGCACATCAAGCACTGTTCGTGAGCCTGCTAAAGCTTCACGCTCCACACCATCAAGTGCTATTTTTGACGCGTTTATTTGTGCTTTTCTCGATTTTATAGCAGCTTTTGCAGTTTGAAGATTTTCCCATGCACTTGTTGAGTTTTCAACAGCACTTCGATGAGCAGCATCAACATCTAACCTTGCCTTTCCTGCTTTATGTTTGGCTGATCTAAGTCTTGAAGATACAGAGCCTGACTGATACAGAGGAACAGAAAGATTTGCCTTTGCATAGAACGTGTCTGTACGGTCATTTTGGCTTTTATTGTCCCAGTTGCGGCTGGCATTTCCTGAAAGTGTTACAGTTGGTAAAAACTCACCTCTTACAACTTTAATGTTTTTTCTTGATGATTTAGCAGCAAATTCAGCTGATAAAACGGCTGGATTGTTTGTGATGGCAATATCGACTGCCTTTGACAGAGAATCAGGTATATTTTCTTTTGCAAGAGAAGGTTTTTTTAAGTTTTCGGGAGATTCCCCTATAATTTTTCTATATGTAGCTCTGGAAACTTGCAAATTCCCTTTGGCTTCAACTTTTTCTGCCTCTGCTCCTGAAAGTCTTGCCTCTGCCTGAGACACATCTGTAAGAGTAATCTCGCCAACATTATAACGGTCTTGCGTTGCTTCAAGTTGACGTTTTAATACTTGTTCATTGTTGACTCTTAATTTTAATACAGCTTCATTTTGCAAGACATCAAGGTATGCTTTAGCAGCTTCTAGAAGAATCGTTTGCTCAACATTTTTTAAAGCAGAACGTTCAGACATTACCGTGTACTCAGCAACATTTATCTGATTAATAGTCCTAAATCCACGAAACAAAGGCTGTGATATGTTTACTGAAGCAGAATACGGAGTCTGGTTGGTTCTATCAACTTTTGCCCCATTTATCCGTCCTTCTGATGTTGTTCTTGAAACATCACTATAAGCCGTAATTGTAGGTCTCCAATTTGAAAACGCTTCAGAAACGCTTTCGTCTATGGAACGCAAGTATGCTCGCTTGCTTTGTATGGTTGGATTGCTCTGATAAGCAGTTACAAGAGCTTCTTTTAGAGTTTTTGCATTAAGTGCGGATATGTTTCCAAACATACATATAACAATGGAAGCAATAGTAAATTTTTTTTTCATTTGAATAACCTCCAATTAAAGTTCCTTTTAAACATGTATAACAGAAATTATTAGGCAATTAAAATATTAACTGATTTTAATTTCCGAATCCTATCAATACAGGAGTGTTCGTTTCAAATAATACCTTTTGTTCAAGTTTTCCAGCTTTTCTAGTTATAATGGTAGCATGTCCTAAACTGTTTTCTGCAATTATACTAATAAGTCTGCCATTTTCGTTTAGTTGCTTATATATAATTTCTGGTGTTTTAGGTATCATTCCCTCGATTATAATTACATCATATGGAGCTTGTTCTAAAAGACCATTCTGTAATACAGAGTTAATTACAACGGCATTATCAATGTCTAGTTTGCTAAGATTTTCCAGAGCTTTATCGTAAAATTCTATTTCATTTTCCAAAGCAACAACGGTACTTGCTAATTGTGATAGTAAAGCTGTCATGTAGCCTGTATTACAGCCGATATCCAATACAACGTCATCAGGCTTTATATCAGCTATTTGTAGCAAGCGTCCTGTAAGCAGCGGATTCATAGCATAACGGTTGTTGCCAAGATGTAATGTGTCATCTGAATATGCTAAAAACTGTATATTTTGCGGAAGGAAATTTTCTCGAGCAATCTTTTCTATAGCTTTTAAAATTAAAGCATTCGTAACTCCGTTTGCACGAAGCTGTTTTTCTATCATGTTACGCCTAGCTTTAAGATAGTTCATAATTTATGCTCACTAAATTAATCATACAAAAAAATATAATTTTTTAACCTTAATATCTTGACCAATACGAAATGTACAGTTATAAAGCTTTTACATCTTGACCGTTTCTGCGGTCGGCACTTGATTTTTGGCCGGGTGGCAGAGTGGTTATGCAGAGGACTGCAAATCCTTGTACGTCGGTTCGATTCCGGCCTCGGCCTCCAATCATTTGCAGTTGTTGGTTTTGTTCCGACGTAGCTCAGTTGGTAGAGCAGGTGGCTGTTAACCACCTTGTCACAGGTTCGAGTCCTGTCGTCGGAGCCATCTTGTACGATTCGATAAATCACTCCATTAGTGTTATTTAGATTTAGTCTGTTAAGTTGTCTGCGTGATAAATAATGACTATGTTATACAATAGAGTCTATGTCTGTTTTAAGTAGTGCAAAAACGCCTCAACCTCCGTCGTCATTATGAGAAGAGAGCAAAGCGAACGACGTAATAATCTAAAAAAGATTCTCACGTCGTTGCACTCCTCAGAATTGTAAATGTTATCTAATTCGATGACAGTTTTTAATAATAGCTATCTTGTCAAACTCAGTCGTTATCCTGAACTTGATTCAGGATCCATCTTCTTTTTTGACAGTAAAGT